>NZ_CAXGLS010000021.1:0-41820 GCF_964010655.1 uncultured Idiomarina sp. | reverse complement strand
TTGTATCGGGTCAGGCGTTGGCCCAAGACGAAGTTAACCGTACAGGTGTCGATGAGACCATCGAAATTACTGCAACACGGACTAAAATCCCTCAAAGCGCGATTCCGGCTACGGTGACCGTCATTGATGGAGAGCAGTTGCGCCAGCAAATGATGGTTGCAGAGTCGCTTTCTGATGTCCTCGGCAAGTTGATTCCTGCATTTTCTCCCTCGCGTCAAAAGTTAACCTCATCGGGCGAGACATTACGCGGCCGCCAACCACTTTACTTAATTGATGGCGTGCCTCAGTCCAATCCATTACGGGATGGTTCACGCGCGGCGTATACCATTGACCCGTTCATGATTGAACGTGTAGAAGTCATCCATGGCGCCAGCGCTATTCAAGGTTTAGGCGCAAGCGGCGGTATTATTAATATCGTGACTAAGCAGGCACAAGAAGGCACCACGCAAGAAGTAAACGCCGGTTTCACGGCACCCGATAGCGAAATCTCAGAAGGGCTCAGCTACGAAGCGGGCTATTTAGTGCGTCACGCCGAAGGCGATTGGAAGTTTGTTGCCGGCGCACAATACCGCGATACCGGTATGTACGTTGATGGTAAGGGCCAGTTAATTGGTGTCGATACCACCCAAGGCGACACCATGGATTCGAAGAGCTATGACGTGTTTTTCAAAGGCGAATACCGCATTGATAGCACCCAGTCACTGGCGTTAATGGTCAATCACTTTGATATGGCGGGTAATGGTGATTACTTTGCTACTGTAGGTAACCGCGAACTGGGCGTTCCTGCCCTGTCGGTCGAAGGTGAATATCCAGGCGATGCACCAGAAAACGAAGTCACCACCAGTAGTTTGACGTATAAAAACACCGACATTTTAGGTGCTGACCTCAACTGGCAGCTATTCTTACAAGACTTCTCCGCGCTTTATGGTGGCGGCAACTATGCCACCTTCCAAGATCCGCAGTACGGCGATGATATCTTTGACCAGTCTCGCAATGACTCGCGTAAGTATGGTTCTCGCATTACCATGAACTGGGCAAAAGTTGCTGACCTACCTGTTGATGTAACAGCAGGTGTCGACTTCATGAACGATAAGACGTTCCAAGAGCTCGCACAAACCGGTCGTAAGTGGGTACCGGAGACTGAATTTGAAAACTGGGCGCCATACGCACAGTTGAGCTATCAAGCCAACGGACTCACGCTGAGTGGTGGTTTACGTTACGAATACGGCAAGCTCAAAGCAGATAGCTTCACCACCCTCGCCTCTTACGGCAGTGTGTTTGTCGAAGGCGGGGAGCCGAGCTTCAATGAATTGCTCACCAACTTAGGCGCAGTTTATGCGTTGAACGATAACTGGCGTGTATTCGCGAGTTACTCAGAAGGCTTTAGCATGCCAGACGTAGGGCGTGTTTTGCGCGGTATCTCAACACCTGATTTGAGTGTCAGTAGCTTCTTAGACTTACAGCCAGTACTTGCTGATAACGAGGAAATCGGCGTCGAGTTCAACAACAACGCATGGCGCGCTTCAATCAGCTATTACCGTTCTGAATCGGATTTAGGCGCTCGTTTGCAAGCGGATGCTGATGGCATTTACTCGGTTAAACGTGAACGCACTGAAATCGACGGTATCGAGGCTAGCGCAGAATATGCGTTCTCGAACGATACGGCATTTGGTTTGAACTACGCTGATACTGACGGAGAGTTTGACAGTGATGGCGATAACCAAGTCGATACGCAGCTTGGTGGTCGTAATATCGCCCCGAAACGCGCGAACCTGTACTGGTCACAACAATGGACTGGACAAGTTTCGAGCCGGGTACAATGGAACAAGTTCTTTGACCGCGACATCTACTCAGGTGCAGAAGCCGTTAATAACTTTGATGGCTATAACACCGTCGATGCATCGGTCTTGCTTGAAACTCGCGACTATGGTCAATTTGCACTCGGTATCGAGAACTTATTCGATGAGTACTACTTCACCTACTATGCACAAACGGTCGGTGGTGATAACCGTAACTTTACCGGTCGCGGACGTACTATCAGCTTAAACTGGAACTACGCTTGGTAAGTCATACGTGAAGCGCATTAAGCTACCGTCACTGACACAGTGGCATCGCTGGCTTGGCCTTGTGCTGAGTGGCTGGGTACTGCTCGTGGCAGTGACGGGCTCAATGCTGTTATTCAAAAATCAGTGGCTGATGTGGCAATACCCCAGTCTGCGACTCGACAATCCCGTGTCGCAAGCGACATCAGCAACTATTGCCGATCGCTATACGGCAGGGTACGCGTATCTTCCTACTGACGACCGTCCCTGGTTTGAGCTGGTTGATGGTGACGGTAACCATCATTATTTTGGCCCTCAAGGTGAGCAACTGCTTACTCGAGCGCCCTACGCTGACACGGTGAGCTGGTTTGTCGAACTGCACCATCATCTTGCGCTTGATGAGTTCGGTAAGGACATCCTCGGTGTATTGTCGCTATTTGCCTTGGTATTGATTACCACCGGCTTAGTGCGCTGGTGGCCTAAGCGACAATGGCGTTGGAAAAACCTCGCCGTACGCTTTTATAACCCGTTCTCGGCTAAAGGCATGCAAACCTTATGGCAATTGCACCGCAGCACCGGTGCTATCGTCTTTATCCCGGTGGCATTACTGATGCTTACTGGTAGCGCGATTATGTACGCAGGCACTGTTAAGAACGGCTTAGCCGCCGTGTTGCCAATGACCCCTTCGCAGATACACCATTCGTTGCCCAAACGCTCCGCCACACACTGGCAGGAACGATTTGCAATCGCTCATACGGTCTTACCCGATGCTGATATACGTTTAATTTATTTAGGCTCAGGGCGCATGCGCTTAAAATGGCCTGATGAATGGCATCCGAATGGTCGTAATTACATTGCGTTTGATGAAACAGGGACACTTTCCAGCATTACGGATGTGCGGACACGCCCCTTAGGTGAGCAAGTGTCCCATATGATCTATCCGCTGCATGTCGCGGCGATTGGCGGCACCACCATGACCTTGATTATTTTAGCCGGTGGTCTTGCGCTATTGCTGCTACCTGTCACCGGCGTTTGGTTTTACCTAAAACGTCGCAACAAACGTTAGTCTTCATAAACGCGTGGCACGCGACGTGTCACTTGAGCAAATAGCTCGTAAGTGATTGTCCGTGCTTGATCGGCAATCACTTGTATCGGTAGACGCTCACCCCAGAGCTCAACGTTATCGCCGAGCTCAATACCCTCAATATCGGTCACATCGACCGTAATCATATCCATCGAAATACGACCGACTAAACAGCCTACTTGATCATTAATAATCATCGGTGTGCCATCGGGTAAGCTACGCGGGTAGCCATCGGCGTAACCTATTGCCACCGTCGCGATACGGCTCTCTCGTTGTGCTCGCCAGCGACTCCCATAACCTACGGTTTCACCTGGCTGAATTGTGCGTAACGCGATCACGGGCGCTTCAAGCACCATGGTTGGTTTGAGTAGTTCAGCATCGCTTAATTTAGCCTGAGAAGGGTTTTGCCCATAAAGCGCAATCCCAGCCCGAAACCATTTAGTCAGGCCCATCGCGTCCAGTACATCGTCACCCAACATAAAGGCACTGTTTGCCACGCTAACGCCATCTATTTTATCGCGCACCGCATGGAGTACCGCATAAAAGCGTTCTAACTGTATCGCGGTCAGTGGGCTCTCAGGATTATCCGCCTCAGCAAAGTGAGTCATCAGCACAATTTGGTTGATCAGCGCATGCGCACGAAGCTGCCCTACCGCCCCTTCGACGTCATCGGCAAAAAAGCCTAATCGGTGCATACCTGAGTCTTGCTTCAGCCAAACATTAACCCGATTGGTTTCCGAAGTAATTTCGCTCAGAAACTCAATTTGCTGCGCGTTGTGTATCACGGGTTCAAAGTGCTGCTCAGCGCATATCAACCAGTCTTCAGTGCTGTATACCCCCTGCAAAATGACGATGGGTTTGTCGATACCTGAGTCGCGTAACGCGATCGCTTCATCAATAAATGCAACGGCGTATTTCTCTACATAATCCGCGATTGCATGCGCCACTTCTGTCGCGCCATGACCATATCCGTCCGCTTTTATAACGCCTAGCATCGGCTGCTGGTCGATATACGACTTTAATTGTTTGGCATTGTCCCGTAAATTTGTCAGTAAGATACGAGCGCGGGTTTGTCGATGCGGCTGAGACATGCAGGCGATCCAAAGCTCAAATAGGTAAATGATAGCGAACATTTAATCATGTTCGTGGCTTGGCTTCGAGCGTTTTAGCGCGGTTTCAATGATGATTTTTCGAAGCGTTTACAGAACACCCGTTAGAATAAAAATTAAGGACGCATTATGTGGTTAAAAACATCCGCCCTGGTTATTGGGCTTGCAACATTGTCACCGTCTATTAACGCGCAAACCAATGACTATTTTGCTATCGACGATATCTTTCAGCTTGAGTATGCCAACGATGTAAGCATCTCGCCTGATGGGCGCTATATCGCGTACATTCGTAATCGCTTTAACGATATGAAGGACAACACCGAGCGCTCGGTCTGGATCCTTGATACGGCATCAAATCAACATTATCCGCTCTTTGATAAGGGCGACGCCTACGGCAACTTAACTTGGTCACCTGACAGTAAACGGCTGGCATTAACATCTAATCGCAAGGACAGTTATCAGGTTCATGTGTATTGGCTCAACCAAGATAAGCACGCAGAGATTACCCATGTGCATGAATCGCCAAGTCAATTGGCCTGGTCACCTGATGGTGAGTCGATCGCGTTCTTAATGGATGTGCCGGCAGAAAAAACGGCCTTTGAAAAGAAAGTAAAACGTCCCACTAAACCGGAGGGCGCCGACTGGGGTGGGCAACCGGTTGTTGTGCAAGAAGCTTACTATCAAAGCGATGGTCAAGGTGTGCTAAAACCCGCACATGCACAAATTTTTACTGTTCCAGCGACCGGTGGCAGTGTACAGCAATTAACCACGGGGGCGTTCCGCCATTCTGGGCCGCTGACTTGGAGCCACGATGGCGAGTCGATCGTGTTTTCCGCTAACCGCGACAAAGACTGGGCCTATGAGGTGAATGACAGTGACCTTTATGCCGTTAATGTGAAGACTCAGCAGCTCACGCGCATCACTCAGACGGCGGGTCAGGAATACGCACCACAGTTTTCACCCGATGGTGAGCGTTTGGTTTATTTACACAGTAGTGATGAGCCGGTTCCTTATCACAAAGGTGAACTGTGGGTCATGGACTGGTCCTCGAAACAAAAGCGCGAGCTGCAAAGTGAATTGGATCGCTCGTTTGCCAACCCACAGTGGAATGGCGCAGACACGATTGCGGTGCAATTTGCAGACCGCGGTAAAACCGTGATCGCCAACGTCAGTCTTGACGATGAATTAACCCGCCGCGCTGATGATGTGTCAGGTACCTATGTCAGTCGTCCATATACGATGGGCAGTTTCAGTGCCTCGAATAATGGCGCTATCGCTTATACGCAAGGTACTCCTTACCGTCCCGCTGATGTAGGTTATCAAGCGTCTGGGGATGAAACACAAACGTTGACTCAGCTTAACGAAGACTTGTTGGGCAACAAAAAGCTCGGCAAGGTACACGAAATCACATACAACTCAAGCTACGATGATCAACCGATTCAGGGTTGGTATATCACACCCCCCGACTTTGACGAGGATAAAGAGTATCCGCTGATCGTTGAAATTCATGGTGGTCCGCATCTGTCTTACGGTCCTCATTTTGCGGCCGAGCACCAGCGCTACGCGGCTGAAGGTTACGTCGTTCTGTATGTAAACTATCGTGGTAGTACCTCATACGGTAAAGACTTTGCGATGCTACTCGATGGCAACTACGCCTCAGAGTATGACTTTGCCGATCACATGAGCGGTGTTGATGCGATGATTGATAAGGGCTTTGTTGATGCCGATAACTTGTTTATAGCCGGTGGCTCGGCGGGCGGTATTGCCACAGCTTATGCGGTAGGCTTAACTGACCGATTTAATGCAGCAGCGGCCACCAACCCTGTGATTAACTGGGTCAGTAAAGTACTCACGGCAGATAGTTCCATTGGGCAAATTACCAATCAGTTTCCGGCGATGCCATGGGAGGATTTAGACCATTATTGGAAACGTTCGCCATTGTCACTCGTAGGTAATGTCTCGACGCCTGTGTTGCTATTTACTGGAGAAAATGACCGCCGCACGCCCATTTCGGAAACCGAGCAGTTCTATCAAGCGCTGAAATTGCGCCACATCGATACCGCCATGGTACGTGTGCCCGGCGCATCTCACGGTGTAACCCACCGTCCTTCACATATGATTGCCAAGATCGAACACGCGTTAGCCTGGTTCGAACACTATAAGAAGTAAAGGTTTTATGATTGAACAGTTAGTGACACTCGGTCCTGCCGGCACGTTCTCGGAGCGTGCCGCGCAGCACTTTCAGCAGCAGTTAGGCGATTCAGTGCCCATCGTGTTTAAAAGCACGTTGGCAGATGTCCTGCACAGTGTAAATGACACGCAACTTGCGGTCGTTCCTATCGAAAATCTGATTGATGGTTTCGTTTCGCCCGTTGTCGACTATTTCGCGCACCATCCATTGTATATTCACGCAGAATACCGACTACCGATTCAGTATCATTTGCTCGCCAATAGCGAGAAACCCGAACAGGTGTGGGCGCAGTTTGTCGCGGCTGGCCAATGTCATCACGCGTTAAATACCCTGTCATTACCGATTGTGCATACCGCAAGCAACACCGCTTCGTTAAATGAGTTAATCGCCGCCGATAAGCCATCGGCCGCCATCGTCCCGAGCCATATACCCTGCCCAGAACAGTTGCATTGCATTCAGCGTACTATCGCCGATAGCCACAAAAACCAAACGCGCTTTGTGTTACTATCCGCGCACGCGGAGCCCTTGCTGGCACTGCAAGATAGACGTTGGAAAAGTAGCGTGATGCTGATCGACGATAATGACCACCCGGGCTTACTCGTCGATAGTTTGAAAGCATTTGCCGAGCAAGGCATTAACTTAACATCGATTGTTTCACGTCCTACCGGGGATGATTTTGGCCAGTATCACTTTTTCATTGATTTTGATGGTCATGAACAGGACCCTTCGGTACAAAAGGCGCTCAAAAAGCTCGCTGAGTTGAATCAAATTCGCTGGTTGGGTTCGTATCCAGCCTTTAATTAGGAGATTTTATGCAGTTAGAAGTAATCAAACACGATCCAAGCGAACCCGCCGATGCGGTCATTATCTGGTTGCACGGACTGGGCGCCTCGGGAAACGACTTCGTCCCCATGGTTGAACACTTAAATTTGGCCCCGGCCCGCGTACGTTTCTTATTCCCTCACGCGCCACGTCTTCCGGTCACCATTAATCAAGGTATGGTGATGCCCGCTTGGTATGACATCACAGCGATGACCATTGATCGTGAGATTGATGCGACCCAATTACGCGCTTCTGCTGCCGCGATTCATCAAATGATCGATGAGCAAATAGAGCAAGGCATTGATAGCAAACGCATTATTATTGCTGGCTTTTCACAAGGCGGTGCGGTCGGCTATGAGGCCGCGTTAACCTACCCCAAACCCTTGGGTGGTTTGATGGCACACTCGACTTATTTCGCAACGCAAGGTGACATAAAACCTGCCGAGGCTAATCGTTCACTGCCGATTTTAGTACAACACGGTACGCAAGACCCCGTTGTTCCTGAAACGCTCGGTCAACGGGCTGTGGCGCATTTAAAAGAGATGGGTTACGAAGTGACTTATCAAACCTACCCCATGCCGCATTCACTGTGCATGGAGCAGGTTGAGGATATGCAGAAGTGGTTAGTCGAGCGCCTTTAAGCGTCTTTTAGCACTTGTAGCTCGTCGCACCATTGGTCGGCGAGCTTATGAGCGCGTTCAGCACTGTCGACCATGAGGTTGACGTGGCCCACTTTACGACCGGGGCGCGCGTCTTTGCCGTACCAATGACAATCAGCGGCACCGGCTTCCCATAACACTTCCGGAAAACCGTCAATGCCAATGGCATTTAGCATCAATGTGGGAGCAACCAGTAAATCAGGCGTGGGTAACCCTGTAATTGCGCGCATGTGCAGGTTAAACTGGTCACAATTTGAACCACTCATCGTCCAATGACCCGAGTTATGAACACGCGGCGCAATTTCGTTGACCAATAATTGCTGGTCGTCACCCTCGCCCACCACAAAAAACTCGATAGCCAACACGCCAATATAATCGAGTTCATCGGTCAGTTTTTGGTGATACGCTTGTGCTT
Organism: uncultured Idiomarina sp.; assembly: GCF_964010655.1. Taxonomy (NCBI): domain Bacteria; kingdom Pseudomonadati; phylum Pseudomonadota; class Gammaproteobacteria; order Alteromonadales; family Idiomarinaceae; genus Idiomarina; species uncultured Idiomarina sp. Next base: position 33,498 of record NZ_CAXGLS010000021.1, on the reverse strand, counting down.
GACGCTCCAGTGCTTCGGAAAAACTCTGTGCACCGGCAATGCTATAAGCCAGAATGCCTTTGCGATGGACATTCAACGTCAATGGATATCCGCGCTGTTCACCATGATGATCGCGTGCTGCGACAACTGAGACTTCATCGCTAAAGTCGATCATATCCTCGACGATACCCGGACGTTGTCCCGCCTCGGCGATGATGTCATCTTTAGCCTGACCGGGCTTCCAGCGCCACTGACCTTTACCATCATAGCCGCCCTTGGCTGATTTAATGACAACAGCACGGTCACAGTCAGCCAAAATGCTCTCGAGCTCAGCAGCGTCATTAAAAGGTTGCCATTCAGATGTTGGAATCTCTAGCGTGTCACACAGGGCTTTTTGCGTGCGACGGTCGGTTAATTGACGGAACAAACTGGCTTTTAATAACCACTTATCTGCGGTCGCATCAATCAGTTCATCGGCAAGGTGTTCATGTTCCCAAGTGACAACGTCAGCCCACTCTTTTGCTTCTTCCAAGGTTAAAGCCAGTGCTTGCTGGCTACCCAGTGCCTTCACTTGATGGTCGCGGTCGCTGTACAAAATACATTCATGACCTTGCTGGATAGCCGCTTTACCCAGCATCTGCCCCAACTGTCCGTTACCTAAAATCAGTACTTTCATTCTGGTAACTCCAAGTCTGCATTCGCCATTACTTTATCGCGCTGTTGGTTGCGAAACTCGGTCACACGCTGACGCACGGTCGCGTCGAATGAGCCGACAATTTGTGCTGCGAGTAAGCCGGCATTAGCCGCACCTGCGTCACCGATCGCCAAAGTACCTACCGCTACGCCTTTGGGCATTTGCACAATAGAAAGCAAACTATCAAGTCCTTTAAGCTGTTTGCTCGATACCGGTACACCCAGCACAGGAATCGACGTGTGTGCGGCAAGCATGCCGGGTAGGTGAGCGGCACCACCCGCACCTGCGATGACTACCTTTACGTCATCCTTTTCTGCTTGCTCCATAGACGATTTGAGCAAATCAGGCGTACGGTGTGCTGAAACCACTTTTGCTTCCCAGCTTACGCCCAAGTCTTTGAGCATATAGGCAGCTTTCTGCATGGTTGGCCAGTCAGATTGCGAACCCATTAAGATCAGTACGGTAGCCATGTATCACCTTTTTGAAAGAGAGGGGGCTGAAAAGGCCGAAATTGTAGCGATCAGGGGACAAAACTGCAAATATTCTGCGGTTTTTTTGACCGTTAGCGAACCCCGTTGCGACCAAAGCACTATGTACATCACACACCTTTTCGGTAGTATGAGTTCAAACATTGAGAATTAAGGTCAGTCGTATGCTGTTAAAACGTGATGATTCAATTATTTTGGTTGTCGATGCTCAGGAGCGCATTACACCAGCGATTCACCAACGCGATATTGTGACTTCTAGAATGCGTTGGCTGGGCGAGATCGGTTTGCAACTTGACGTTCCCGTACTAATTACCGAGCAATATCCTAAGGGATTAGGCTATACGGTCTCTGCATTGGCAGAAATTATCGAAGTCGCACGTGTTGTCGAGAAGACACATTTTAGCGCCTGGCGTGAATCAACGTTTCAAGATGTGGTTAAAGAATACGACAAAAAGCAAATTGTAATCATGGGTATGGAAACCCATGTGTGTGTCATGCAAACGGCGCTGGACCTTGTGGCACAAGGCTATCAAGTGTTCTTGCCCACAGATACAGTCGGTTCTCGTCGACCTAATGATAAAGACACGGCCGTTGCCCGTATGCGAGAGGCCGGTGTGCAAATCGTGACTTCAGAAATGGTTGCCTTTGAGTGGTTAGAAAAGTCAGGGACCGACACGTTCCGACACATCAGCAAAAACTGGCTAAAATAAGCCCGAGTTTAATTGACAGACCTAAACAAGGGTATATACTGATGATCGCTGATGAAATTCGGCTATTGTTTTGAGATTTGTGTACGAAGTCCTTCTTTGCTGTACCTCGTTTTGTAAGTCCAAGTAATACCAATTTCTGAGCATTTTTAATTCACATGCATTACGAGGAAGATCAGCATGTCTACTACTACTGGTAAAGTTAAGTTTTTCAACGAAGCTAAAGGCTTTGGTTTCATCGAACAAGAAAACGGCGCAGACGTTTTCGTTCACTTCAGTGCAATCCAAGCTGACGGTTTCAAAACTTTAGCTGAAGGCCAACAAGTTTCTTTCACTGTTGCTCAAGGTCCTAAAGGTCCTCAAGCAGAAAACGTAGTTCCTATGTAATCTACGTTTAAAAAGAATTCTAAACGCCGCTTTTCAGCGGCGTTTTTTATTTCCAGCCCCAAAACCTTTCACGCTTCCTAAAGATTTTTTTTATTTTTCCGATAATCGTATATCCTTGATGTATATCAAGTTAAAAGGGATATTATGAAAGATAACGGACCCATCACTCAAAAAGAACGACATATTCCGGATGAGTATCGCCTCATCTCATCGACCGATCGCAAGGGTGTCATCACCCATTGCAATGACGATTTTGTAGAAGTCAGCGGCTATACCCGAGCAGAATTAATTGGTTCGCCGCATAACATTTTACGTCATCCCGATATGCCCGCTATTGTCTTTGAAAATATGTGGCGAACCATTAAGAAAGGCCAGCCATGGATGGGACTGGTTAAAAATCGATGTAAAAATGGCGACCACTATTGGGTAAGCGCGTATGTAACACCCATTATTCATGACGGAAAACCCGCTGGCTTTGAGTCGGTGCGGGTAAAAACCTCCGATGAGCGTAAAATACGCGCAATGACTATTTACCAGCGCATAAATCAAGGCAAACGCCCGGTGCCACTAGCGACAAGCACGTTTTACGCACTACGCGACTTGCTACCGGTTATCGTACCGGGTATTGCTGCAACTATCGCGGCTTCGCTGTTTGGATCTTGGCAGGCCGGCGCAACAACTTTTGCTGCAATGGCAGTAAGTGGGTTGTGGTATGCGCGCTACGTATCTTCTATCATGCAACGTATGTTGGATATCCGACCCGAGGCGTTTCATGATGAGCTAGTCGGTAGCACTTACTTTAACGCTCAAGGTCGAGAAGCTCAGTTATCACTGATGTTACTCAGTGAAGGCGCGCGCAACCGAACAGCATTAGCACGAATAAAAGATGCTGTTGGGCGTTTACTCCGGGTTGCTGATGATACAAGTCAACAAGCCAAGACGTCGAACGAGCACGTGCAACGTCAAACTCAAGCCACCGACCAAACAGCGGCTGCGATGAACGAGATGTCGACGACCATTCAACAGGTGGCGGCAACCGTTGAGCAAAACGCAGAACAAGCGGATAGCGCGAAGCAGAATACCGATGAAAGTGTAAACCTTGCGCGTCAAGCGAGTGCCGTCATTGTCGAACTGCATGAAGCGGTTAAGCAGATAGCACAAACCGTGGATGCGCTTGATGCCTCGACCGCTGAAATTGGCGAAGCCGCCGATCTGATTTCATCGATTGCCGAACAAACCAATCTGTTGGCATTGAATGCGGCGATTGAAGCTGCGCGTGCGGGCGAACATGGGCGAGGCTTCTCCGTGGTCGCGGACGAAGTTCGTAACCTCGCTCGCCGAACCTCAGAGTCGACCGATAGTATTCACAACGTTATCAACCAATTACGCGGCCGCGCTAAAGAGGCGGTCACGGTATCCCAGCAAGGCGAACAATCGGCGGCAGAAGGTGTCGATAAAGTGAAGCGCGCAGATAACGCGTTGTCGCAGATATCATCCTCTATTGAGCAAATTGCAGATATGTCTACGCAAATGGCCTCAGCCGTGGAACAACAATCAGGCGTTGCAGAACACATCAACCAACAGCTCTCAGAAATTGCCGAAATTGCTCGTCAAACCGAGCAAACATCAGAAAGTACTCAAAAATCCAGTGATGACTTGAAGCGCACATCGTATGAATTATACGAGCTTATTGAGCGCTTCAATCTGAAAAACTAGTCTGCTTCGTGCTTACTTTCGTGCTGCGCTTCGCGCTGTTGTGCAGCACGTTGTTTTTCTTCCAAAAACGCCACGTCATCCATCTCGACTTCAGGCAGTTCACCACAGACGTCACCGCCTAACCGGTTGACTGCTTGACACAAATCCGAGACCTTTTGATCCAATACGTGTACATGATCGAGCATTCGACCAATGGCTGTTGCCACTGGATCGGGGTTATCAGCTGCGATAGCGTAAGCATCAAAGCCATAAGCTTTTGCCATCTTCGCTCTTCGCTCGTTTGTTTCTTTGTCTTGACCTGACTTAGCAACGCGCGCAGGAATACCAACCATGGTGGCACCTTCAGGTACATCACGGACCACTACAGCATTTGAACCGATTCGAGCTTCAGTTCCAACCGTTAACGGACCTAATACCTTTGCACCCGCCCCGATGACTACGCCATTTTTTAACGTCGGATGCCGTTTACCTTTGTTCCAAGACGTTCCGCCTAGAGTCACGCCATGATACAAAGTCACGTCATCGCCTATCTCCGCCGTTTCACCGATGACTACACCCATACCGTGATCGATAAAGAATCGCCGTCCAATTTTGGCGCCTGGATGAATCTCAACCCCAGTAAACCAGCGCCCAAGATTAGAAATAAAACGAGCCAACCAATAGAGTTTTAACATCCACAAGCGATGGCTGAATCGATGCAGCCAAATCGCGTGTAATCCAGGATAATTAAAGAGTATTTCAAAGGCGTTGCGGGCCGCTGGATCGCGACTATAGACGCTTTTTATATCTTCTCGAATGCCTTTAAATAACATCGGCGCTTCCTTTTACCGAGTGGGAAACTCGCGTAACAATTTCTCGACGTCAGCTAAAATAACGTCTTTCAACTCAACCTCATAACCCTCACGCTCTTTATCAAGTTCCTTAATCTTTTGCTTAGGAAACTTTTTACGGTTTTCGTGCGTCGGCATATGTTTGATTCGCTCGTACATATCATGCATTGCAGGATAATCTTTCGAGTAGTCATACTCCGTCGATTCAGGACGATGATCCAGCAGCACAACAATACGCAAACATCCCTCCGACAGTGGACATTGATCTTGCTGCATGCCCTTGGCAATTGTGATAATGCTCTCATCAATACGATCGACACGCTTCTTAACAGCCTGTTGGCGAAGCTGGTTTTGATAGCGTAAACGCTTCAGCAAGGTCACCGCATAGACAGCTAACCCCACGATAACAATGACACCTAGTATGTATAAAATGATCGCTAATGTAGACATCAATACTCCTCGTCATCCCACTCATCGTCATCATCGTCAAGATCGAGACCTAGCTGACTTGCTAGCTTTTCGTAGCGTTCAGACTGCTCGTCGAGATAACGTTGATCGTCATTTGATAGCACTTCGCCTTGCTCAAAACGCTCAACCAACTCCTGCAATCGTAAATCACTTTGCAATTGTTCAAGCTCTTGTTGAGGCGATAGCGCCGTTTCAGCCGTTGCCGAAGCAACAGGCACCAATTCGATCTTACGTTTACTTCCCTTTCGCGGATCCGTTTGCAGTTCGTTGTGTTGACCGGACTGTTGCTCCCGCTTAGGTTCACTATGACGTTTGCCCGCAGGCTGTCCTTTACCCTTTTTCTTACCGCGAGATAGGTTTTCAACTTGGCGCTTTTCTTTGGGCGCTTTCGACGGCGCCAGAGGACCGGTTTTGCGTGTTTTCTTCTTACGAGTCATAGCCGACTCCTTATTTCATAAAGTTGTGCCTATTGTAACGCATAGCACGCTTGTAATCAGCAGGATTTAATGCAACGAAAGAAGGTTACTTCATTTGTGATTCGCTCGACTCGAAATCCGAACTGCTCAGCGATATACCGATATGTCTCGTCATTAAAGAACGACACATGGGTGAGATCATTTTTGTAATGCCAGTTGGGAAACCGTTCCGCGGACACATAGGGCTTTGTCATCGTCGCTAGCGTACCGCCCGGTTTAACTAAACGACGTAACTGTGCAAATTCTCGTTGTGGGTAGAAAAAGTGCTCGATAACCTCGGTGCAGGTCACCACATCATAGCTATGACTCAACAGTATTTCATCGGGTGAATAGATAGGATCGTAATGACGTGCATTAAGACCCGACTCTTCCATCATTAGATGTAAAGTTGGGCCTGGACCGGAACCAAAATCAAGTGCTGTTCGGTAGCCGGAATCTCTACACACTTTTTGCAGTGGCTGCCACAGTTGATTTAAAAAAGCCCGATAACGAGGGTCAAGCGGATCGTTCTCATGTGTTTCATATAACCGCTTTTCTTCTTCTCGATCAACATGAGTTGCTGGATCAGCAAATACGAGTCTACACTGCCTACACTGATGAAAGGCTCGTCTTTTATCGCGTGCATAGAATGAACTAGAAGCGTGACATAGTGGGCATAACAACATAATAGGCTCTTTAGAAAAGAAAAAAGGCGATGTTTCCATCGCCTTTATTTCTCATATTTGGCAGCGCACTGCAACTATGAGAATGGTTGTCACTGCTTCCGAGTTGTTGTCTCGGTCTTCCGTAACCTAGTTTTCTAGTTGTTGTTATTATTGAAAGGAGCAACCAATACTACGTTTTACTCCCTGGATTTCTATTCAATTATTATTGTTTTTGCGAAACGAAATCCAGAATCGATTTATTGTTATTTTTGTGTATCGATTTTTATCGCTGTTTTAAAACAGTCTTTTTATTATTTTTGTCTGGGAAGACAGTATCTCCCTCGGACGCTTTACAGACTACGTATTTATACGGATGAGTTCAATGATTTTATCGCTCTAAAAATTCATTTTTTTATAACATTTTTGTTTATAAGACGTAAAAAACGCATAAAAACATAACAAATGAAATAAAAAAGGGTGGCATTCGAGCCACCCTTCAGAATTAAAATCACTTATTAATACAGACCATGTAAGTACTCAGCGAGTAACTTCATCTCTTCATCGGTCATTTTTGCAGCGACACCGCGCATCATGCCATTAGGATCATTGGCGCGCTTACCGCTACGGAAATTTTCTAGTTGAGAAATAACGTACGCCGGATGCTGGCCTGAAATATCAGGAAAAGCCGCAAGACCCATACCGTTACCGCGTGGTCCGTGACAACCCGCACATGATGGAATATTTGTCTCTGGGTTACCGCGACGGAATAGATCTGAGCCTTTAGCGATCAGGTCCTCTGGGGTATCACCTTTTGCAGGATCTTGTGCTGCAAAATAAGCGGCTAAGTCTTTCATGTCCTGTTCCGACAAGTTAGCAACTTGGCCCATCATGATAGCATTGTTACGACCTTGTTCACCGCCTGTTTCAGAGGCGGTTTTGAAGTCCATCAACTGCTTATAGATGTACTTGGGGTGTTGACCTGCTAAGTTGGGATACATATCTGAGGGGGAAACGCCGTTAGGTCCGTGACATGCTGCACATACCTGAGACTTTTGTTTCCCTGCTTCGACATCACCCTGTTGCGCCATCGCAACGCTGGTCGAACTAATAAACAATCCTAGAATGATCGCGAATTTTTTCATGTCTGCTTCTCTTGTCTCTGTGAGGCACCCTCGTGCCTGAACCGATCGCATCTAACGGTAGCTCATTTTACACAAAACAACGCACGATTAAACGTCTAATGCACATTGTTTATGCAATTCAGCGTTGGAGAAAGTGTACAGATGCTTCATAATACGGCGCATTAGTGAACATTTTACAAGCAAGTGAGCCTGTCGTGTCAGAAAAGCGCATCAATTATCAAACAGCTACCTTTATTACCAGTGCCCCTAATATACGCAAGTTGCCGGAGGATAGTGGTATCGAGATCGCTTTCGCCGGCCGGTCAAACGCCGGGAAATCCAGTGCGTTGAACACGCTCACGCGTCAACGCAACTTAGCGCGGACCAGTAAGACACCTGGGCGAACGCAATTAATTAACGTCTTTGAAACCGCAACCGGTCAACGCTTAATTGATTTACCAGGTTATGGCTTTGCCAAGGTTCCCATGGAGGTCAAAGAGCAGTGGCAACGTTCACTGTCCGAGTACTTAGAAAAGCGTGATTCGCTCAAAGGGTTGGTCGTGCTCATGGATATTCGCCATCCGTTTCGTGAGACCGACCAAGAGCTGATTTATTGGGCGGTGGATTGCGGTATCCCAGTATTGGCCCTATTAACCAAGGCCGATAAACTCAAACAAGGTGCTCGAAAGTCGACGTTACTAAAAGCGCGCCAAGCAGCGATTGCCTTTAATGGTGATGTTCAAGTTGAGGTGTTTTCTTCTCTTAAAAAGTTCGGTATTGATCAACTCGAGAATAAACTCGATCAATGGTTTTTAGGCGAATCTCCTGTAGACGATAACTTTGTGCAAAGCGATGACTCATAGCACCTCAGAAAATCCGCCGCTAAAAGCATGGCTATTGCTGGGTCTTTTAGCACTCATTTGGGGCAGTTCATTTTTACTTATTAAAAAGGGACTGATTGCCTTTACTGCACTTGAGGTGGGTGCCTTGCGTATCGCCTCAGCGGGCATTGTTCTAACACCTTTAATTCTACCGAAATTGCGACAAATTTCGCGTAAACATTGGCTTAAACTGGCATGCGTGGGTTTAGTAGGCAGTTTCATACCTGCCTTTATGTTTGCTATCGCACAAACTCAGCTACAAAGCGGTGTTACGGGTGTATTAAACGCGTTAACCCCCATATCGACGCTCGTGATTGGTGTATTGCTGTTTAGCCAGTCAGCTCGCTGGGCACAGTGGGTGGGTATCGTCATTGGTTTGGTTGGCACCGTATTGTTGATTACCGCAACCGCAAATGGCTCCTTTACGTTTAATAGCTATGCGTTATTAGTCATGCTTGCGACCGTATGCTACGGCATTAACTTAAATCTAATTAAACATAAAATTGCCGACCTAAAGCCGCTAACGATTACGGGCGTATCACTCCTTATGGCCAGTATTCCAGCAGCGATCTTCTTATTTTTAGGTACTGACTTTTTAGCCCATACACAACGATCTGACGCGCCACTTTCACTGACCGCCGTACTCGTACTAGGAATTGTAGGCACCGCCGGTGCATTGATCATTTTCAATTATGTGGTACAGCTGACCAACACTGTGTTCACCAGCTCGGTGACTTACTTGATTCCCATTGTCGCTATGATGCTGGGAGTGCTTGATGGCGAGCCCTTCTTTCTGCAGCACGGTTTAGGCATGCTCGCTATTTTAATCGGTGTTTGGTTTGCTAACCGCCGTGGTCGTAGCGGACTTGCAGGTATCCCGCAGAAAAACAAATAAAAAAGCCCGACTAAAAGGCCGGGCTAAAAACAATCCAGGGAGAACAAATTTTTGAAGGCTTACCTCTCGCCTTCACTTATTCAGAGTCGCCCTAATTAAGAAAGTTCAAAATTTCTCAAAAAAATTAATGCGCCTCATCCCAGTTTGCGCCAAAGCCATACTCAGCAAGCAGTGGCACATCCAAGTCAGCCGCCTCACCCATCACATCAGCAAGGGCTTTGGCATAACTCTCGGCATGTTCTGTACGAATTTCAAAAACTAATTCATCGTGCACCTGCATCAGCATCCGAACATCTGACTGACAACCTTTTTCATCGATCCAGTCGCCTACCTTAATCATTGCTCGCTTAATGATATCGGCCGCGGTACCTTGCATCGGTGCATTAATCGCTGCGCGCTCGGCTGCTTTGCGACGAGCACCATTAGATGCTTTGATTTCTGGAAGCGGTAAGCGACGGCCAAAAAGCGTTGATACATAACCCTGCTTCTTCGCTGTTTCGCGAGTATTTTCCATATATTCTAAAACACCAGGGAAACGCTCAAAATACTTGTCCATGTAGGCTTGCGCTTCATGTCGAGGAATATCAAGTTGGCGCGATAACCCAAACGCAGACATACCGTATATCAAACCAAAGTTAACCGCTTTAGCTCGGCGGCGCTGTTCGTCAGTGACGTCCTCTAAGCTACAACCAAACACTTCACTGGCCGTCGCACGGTGGATGTCCTGCCCGTGGGCAAAGGCTCTTAGCAACGAGGCATCTTGCGATAAATGCGCCATAATTCTGAGCTCTATCTGACTATAGTCGATAGCTACAACCGTAAAGCCTTCCTCAGCCACAAACGCTTGGCGAACACGGCGGCCTTCGGGCGTACGAATAGGGATATTCTGTAAGTTAGGTTCAGTAGATGACAATCGACCCGTTGCGGCGACAGCTTGCTGATACGAAGTATGCACACGCCCAGTATCTGGGTTAATCATACGCGGTAATTTATCGGTGTAGGTCGATTTCAATTTAGCCAAGCTACGATGCTGCAAAATCACATCCGGCAGTGGATAATCATGCGCAAGCTCCTGCAGGACTTCCTCGGCGGTCGACGGTGCGCCTTTCGGCGTTTTTTTGATGACCGGTAGTTCAAGCTTTTCAAACAAAATTTGCTGCAGTTGCTTCGGTGAGCCGAGGTTGAATTCTTCACCGGCAATTTCAAAGGCCTTTTGCTCGAGTTCATCGAGCTTATTAGCGATCTCTTCACTCTGTTTGCCGAGCATTTCAGCATCAACTTTTACACCGTACTCTTCCATGTCGGTTAGAATACTGACCAGAGGCACCTCAATATCGGTTAACACAGAGGCGAGCTGCTCACCTGTCTGGTGGACTTTGTCCCATAGAATATGATGCAACCGCAACGTAATATCGGCATCTTCCGCAGCATAAGGTGCTGCCTGCGCCAGCTCAATTTGGTTAAAGGTAAGCTGTTTTGCTCCTTTCCCCGCAATCTCTTCGAACTTAATCGGCTTATGGTTCAAGTATTGAAGACTGAGCGTGTCCATGTCGTGACGCGAACCAACACTATTAAAAACGTACGACGCCAACATGGTGTCATTCTTGATACCACGAAGTTTAATACCGTAACGACGCAGAATGTGCGCATCGTACTTAAGATTCTGACCTACTTTAGCGATACTGGAATCTTCAAGTAGTGGTTTTAAGACTTTTAACAACCAGTCACGATCGACTTGCTTTTCGACCCCGACGTAATCATGCGCCACCGGTATGTAAACCGCTTCGCCTTCCGCTATTGAAAACGAAACGCCGACGAGTTGCGCTTCCATGTAGTTAAGGCTCGTTGTCTCGGTATCAAACGCGATGACCTCAGCTGATTTTAATTGCTCAATATAATCAGAGACTTCTTCTTCATTAAATAACGTCTTGTACGCGTCGCGGTTAACACTGAACTGTTCGCTTTGCTCTTCGGCAGGACTCGCTTCGCCTAAGGCTTGATCCGTTGCCGCGCCAGTTTCTAACAGCTCATTCAGCCAACGACGGAATTCCATTTTGCCATACAGCGTTTGTAGCTGATCCGTGTCAGCCGGTTCAATCGTTAACGCATCGGGTGCACATTCGAGCTCAACATCACACTTGATAGTCGCCAACTCACGCGACATCAACAGTTGGTCTTTGAATTCTTCCAACTTCTTCGGCATTGATTTAGCGCCGCGAAAGCCCAATTCTGTCACCGCATCAATATCTTCGTAGATTTTGTCGATGCTTGGAATACCTTGAAGCATCGCCTGCGCTGTTTTCTCACCAACCTTGGGAAGACCCGGAATATTATCTGAGCTATCGCCCATCAACGCCAAGTAGTCGATAATTTGGTTCGGTTTTACACCAAATTTCTCGATCACGCCTGACTCATCAAGCAACGTATCTGTCATGGTATTAATCAACATGACATGATCATTAACCAGTTGCGCCATATCCTTGTCGCCGGTGCTTATCAGCGTAAATCGACCCTTATCGCCGGCTTGCTTGGCCAGCGTGCCAATCACATCATCCGCTTCGACGCCCTCAACACACAATAATGGCAACCCCATTGCCTTAACAATGGCATGTAAGGGTTCAATTTGCGTGCGCAAATCGTCCGGCATTGGCGGACGATGAGCTTTATATTCATCATAGATATCGCTGCGAAACGTCTTGCCTTTGGCATCGAATACCACCGCCATATGCGACGGCTTGTAACGCTTAAGCAAGCTGCGCAGCATATTAACGACGCCATAAACTGCACCCGTGGGTTCTCCGGCTGAGTTGGTCAAATGTGGCGGAGCATGAAAAGCTCGAAATAAATACGAGGAGCCATCGACTAAAATGAAAGGATTTTCAGGTACTGTCTGCGCCATGAATGCGATTCTCGCTGATCTAAAAATTAATAGGCTAAGGATGCCATAGGCGCTGAAACAAGGCTAGTCAGTCAATGTGGATACGCTGTGGATAAATCTGTTGACAATAGCTCGCCCCACGAATAGAACCAAATGGTTATCGTGTGTTCGATTGGTTGTAACTACTTGATTTAAAAAGGGATTTTTAAACGGCGGGCTACCCTATGTGCCCTACTTCTTATTATTTGTTTCGCTGTGGAAACTTATTTTTGCTACCCGATTTTTCGAGGCCAGACTACATGTCGAATCGAGCAGACTAAGTAGACTACCACAAAATGAGACAAGGTCTAGTCACACTGTCGGTTTTTTTATACTCTTTTCTTCCAAACTAAGCGTACCTTTATAATCGACTAACTTATATATCGAGAATTCAATGCGTTGGGAACCCGCTGATGTTGATCAGCCCGATTACTATTGGCAGAACTTCAATACTATCTTGCGTTGGGTGCGACACCACCACGATACGCTGTTGGATGAAGAGACACGGCTGACACTCGCACGCTATGAGTCACTCAACACTGACGCACAAAAACTATGGATCCGGTTATCGAGTCGCCGCGGTCAACAATTTCGGGGGGATGCCCTAAGTTACTCTGAAATCAACCTCGATCGAGCAGTCACCGCGCTTGAGCGTGAGGGCTGGCTGAACGTATATCATAAGATTGATAGTCCTGAAGGACTTGAGCTGTTAAAGCGCGCCGAACTACTGCAGTTGGCGCGAGAAAACGGCTGCACGCTCTCTGCATCGGCTAAGAAAGCCGACATTCTCGAGGCATTACGGGCATGTCCAACGCCATGGCCAGTCGCAGCTCAACTGCAATGGTATGCGTTAACACAACAAGCGAACTTTGATCGCCTATCGCTACTATTTTTTGGCAACGCGCATCAAGATCTCACCGAGTTTATTAAGACAGCACTCGGTCATGTTCGTTATGAAACCTACACGATTCGACCTAAAAGCTTATTCAATAGTTCTGAGGATGTTGCTAACTACCATGCGATGAGCGCGTTTCGCCAGCGTTACTCCGATACAGAAGGCTTAACTGAGCGTATACCTATTATCCGCGACTGGTATAAACGCGCAGCAAATCATCAAGGATGGAAGAAGTTTCGAGGCGCCTATAGCCGGCTCTGCAATAAGCTCGCGCGGGACTGTGAACGAGCCGATGCACTCGACGATGCTCTAAAGATTTATCAGCAGTCATTTCGCCCCCCTGCCCGCGAACGAATGGCAAGAATTTATAGGAAGCAAGGTAACAATAAGCAGGCTTATTCGACCCTGAGTCAAATGGCAAAGGATCCATGGAACGACCCAGAGCACGCCATTGCTGAGCAATTATTGTCACGTTGGTTTGCTGAGCCTAATGCACAGCAAATCGAGCCTGAAACGTACCATTTAAGCTTTGCATCGAGGGGAACCTCAATAGAAGCAGAAACCTTAACTCACTTTGAGCAGCAAGGTTGGCAGGGTGCACACCACGAAAACACAATCCCACAAACACTATTTGGCATTCTTTTTTGGGATATCATATTTGAAGATATCGAGGGGGCCTTTGTTCACCCGTTTCAGCGAGGCCCCAGAGATCTCAATAGTCATGAGTTTTATCATCGTCGCGAAGCGTTAATAAAGAAACGACTTGATGAAATCAAGCACAGCCCCGACACCGTAACGCAACGTATTACTCAGGTTATCGATGAAAAAATAGGCCTCGCGAATCCGTTTATTTACTGGCCCGGTGTTGATAAGAGTGCGCTCACAGATTGGTGGTTACGCCTCCAAGGTCAGCAATGGGCGGCTATTTTTGAGCGTATCGCTCGCGACGTACACAACAATCGCGCCGGCTTTCCCGACTTATGGTTGTATCGCGATAAACAGGTCATGCTGATCGAAGTTAAAGGTCCAGGCGACACATTACGCCCAAATCAAATCCGTTGGCTGAGAGCACTTAACGAGATCGGTGTGAATGCCAACCTCGCATTAGTCAAGCTTGGCTAACTCATTACGCAACTGATGATAGATGGCTTCGGTTTTTGGTTTGTCACAGGAAAACCAAAGGCTAAAGCTGACCGCCGCTTGTTCCACGAGCATTCTTAAACCATCAAAACAAACACCACCACCGGATGCCTTGAACTGACTTTGAAAAGCCGTCGCATCACGGCTGTAAACCATGTCATAACCAAGAGTATCGGTATCAATGACATGCTCGGGGAGCGCCAACGACTCGCCAAACAGACTTGCACTGGTTGCATTAATAATGAGGTCAGGTTTACGCGCATCAGACCAATGCCGTAACGCCTGCGCCGAATTAAATAGCGAAGCAAGTTGCTCGGCACGCTCCACTGTGCGGTTCCACACCCAAATCACATCGGGCTTCTCGGCATTAAGCGCTGGCATGACACCGCGACTCGCACCGCCGGCCCCAAGCAAGAGAATGCGGCGCCCCGCTAAACTAACGCCTTTCGATCTGAGCGCAGCGACTAACCCGTCGCCATCGGTATTGGCACCGATCAGGCCACCATGAGGCGCGCTAATAAGCGTATTAACGGCACCGCTGTGTGCCGCAGAACCCATATGTTGAGTTACAAGCTGATACGCCACCTGCTTAAATGGCACCGTTACATTGGCGCCAGCTAAGCCTTGCGAAAATTGCCGAGCTACCGCTTTAGGAAAACCGTGAGGGCTGACTAATAGACGCTGGTAATCAACACTGCGCCCGGTTTGCTCAGCAAATAAGCTGTGTATTCTCGGTGAAAGACTGTGTTTAATTGGATTACCGAAAACGCCTAACTTATCACTCATCAACATAGTCCATGGCAGCCCAATCCCGCGGTAGCAAATAGTATTCCGTCAGTGCGGCCTCGGCTGAATCAGGCTGCGGTTGCCAGTCATACTCCCACCGCACTAACGGGGGCATCGACATCAGAATTGACTCGGTTCGACCACCGGTTTGTAAGCCAAACAGGGTACCTCGGTCCCAGACTAGATTAAATTCAACATAACGACCACGGCGATACAATTGAAATTGACGTTGATGCTCTGAGTATTCGTGTTCTTTGCGACGTTCTACGATAGGCACGTAAGCTTCACAAAAAGCATCGCCAACCGCTTTGATTACGTCAAATGCCTCGTCAAACGATCGATCGTTCAAGTCGTCAAAGAAAATACCGCCGATGCCACGCGCTTCATTTCGATGTTTCAAATAGAAATAATCATCACACCACACTTTGTATTTGTCATAGAGTGCAGGGTCTACTTTATCGAGCGATGCTTTCGCTTTTTTATGCCACTCAATGCAATCGTTGGTGTAGGGGTAATAAGGTGTTAAGTCAAAGCCTCCACCAAACCACCAAACGGGGTCTTCACCTTCCTTTTCGGCAATAAAGAACCGGACGTTAAGATGAACGGTCGGTACATGGGGGTTACGTGGATGAATGACCAAAGACACGCCGCAGGCATTGAAGTCACGACCCTCAAGTTCGGGCCGGTGCGCCGTTGCACTCTTAGGCAACTGTTCACCGTAAACATGCGAAAAGCCCACGCCAGCCTGTTCAAAAGTTGCGCCCTCTTTCATAACTCGAGAACGACCGCCACCACCTTGTTCCCGCTGCCACTCATCCTGTTGGAAGCGTCCACCACCATCAACAGCTTCCAATTGTTGGCAAATACTATCTTGCAAGCTGAGCAGGTAATTCAATACCGGCTGCAACATAGTCTGTTCCATCATGACAAAAACCTTACCTCAACACGGTGTTATTAAATGGATCGATGATTTTAGAGGGTTGCTCTGCGCCACCGGTTTCTTCATCCCAAACCCAGTCGATATTATCGCCGAAGTAATCACTCACTTCGGATGCTGTTCTAGCGGGCTCTTTACCGCTGGGGTTGGCGCTAGTAGATACCAATGCAGTACCTAGCTTTCGGCAAAGCTCTCGCACGGGCTCATAGGCTGTAACACGCACTGCAATGGTATCTCGTCCACCGGTCAGCAATGGTGAAACCGTATCGCGTGCGGGAAGAATCAGTGTCACCGGGCCAGGCCAATGTGATAGCACGCTAAAGCGCTTATCTTGACCGATGGCAGAGTCCTTAACATAAGGCGTCAGCTGACTGTAGTCAGCAGCGATAAGAATAAGTCCTTTGTCCTCGGGACGGTCTTTCAAAGTTAAAATCTTGCGGATCGCTTCCTCATTGCGTGGATCGCAGCCTAAACCGAACACTGCTTCAGTTGGGTACGCGATTACACCATTCAGTAGCGCCGAACGCGCTGATTCAATATCGAGTGCTGACACTGGAGTTCCTCTCTAAAACTAAAAACTAAGCGTATTATAGCGGCTTGGAGCGGTAGTCGCAGTGCTTTTGCGGACAAACAAGTCGCTCAGAGCCCTGACTGCGCTTTCGCATTAATAAAGGGAAATCACACTCGGGACAGGCTTCCTTAACGGGAGGTAATGGCAATGAAAAATCGCAGGTTGGAAACTGATCACAAGAAAAAAACTGTTTACCTGAACGACCCGTCTTTGCAACAACTCGACCTTTTCGGCCAGCCTTTTCACACTCAGGACACGGAACCGAGTCCTGTTCTCGTTGAGTTGGATCCTCAGCAATAAAGTCACAGTCTGGATAATTACTGCAACCAACAAAAAGCCCAAACCGCCCGCTTTTTAACTGCAAGTCATTGCCGCATTGGGGACAAGGCACACCCAAGCTCTCCGGCTCAATCTCTGATTGTTCGCGAAGCCCTTGGGTATACTCACAATCGGGGTAGCCACTGCACCCCAAAAAACTCTGCTGACCTTTGTGCTTTACAACCAGCTCTCGGCCGCATTTCGGACACGCCTGCATGACTCTATATCCTTAAGTAGATTAGTGCAGCGGCCCCTCCGGCTCCTCAAATAGCAAACCTTCCATCTTATCGTAGGCCGCTTCACGCCCTGGTAGGTTAAATAATACCATAAGCACAACCCACTTGAGATCGTCGAGACTAAATCGACTGGTTTCAAGCTCCATCACTCTATCAACGACCATTTCTCGGGTACTAAAATCCAATACGCCCAGGTTTTCGAGATAAGTTAAAAACCCACGACATTGAGTATCTAACCGACTGCACTCAATTTCCGTATAGACCCGCATTGAAGCAACAGGTGTGACGTTGAGATAGGTCTTAGCCTCTGTTTCCTGCAAATCCGCCAAGCGTTCAAGCCACGCTAACGCCTTTTGGATTTCTTGCCGATGGAATCCGGCCCGGGCGAGTTCGTCCGTCAACTCATCGTGGTCAACCACAACTTCAGAGTCGGAATGTATATAGTTCTCAAACAAGTACATGAGGATATCAAACATGGTTAGCGCCTCCCCACTTTTATGTAACCACCCGGAATTGCTGTAATCAGTCCTTCAAGCTCAAGTAATAATAATTGTTCGCTTACCTCAGCAACCGATAACCCCGTTCGTTCAACCAGCTCATCTAAACTCACTGGGTCATTGCTCACATTAGCGAACAATGGATTGTTTGCCAAGTGTTTAGGAATTGTACATCTTGTTTGCTGACTCGGTTCACTCGCACTGATGTCAAACCAAGACAAGATATCACTTGCACACGTGATCAAATGAGCACCCTCTTTCAACAACCAGTGACACCCTTCCTGCGACTTCGCAAAAATACTGTTAGGCACGGCACCGACCTCGCGGCCCTCTCTTAATGCAGACAACGCTGTGGAAATGGAGCCGCTGCGTCGAGCGGCTTCGATAACAACGACACCTTTCGACATTCCACTTATAATACGGTTGCGACGCGGAAAATGATCCATGCGTGCTGGCGTGCCTGGTGAAAACTCACTGATGATTAACCCCTGATGGCTGATCAACTCATAGAGCTCTCGATTTCTACGCGGATAGATCTGATCGATGCCGGTGCCTAATACCGCGATGGTCGCCCCATAGTCTAACGCTGCGCGATGCGCCGCCGCATCGATGCCCATCGCTAAGCCACTCACTACTGCTAACCCTGATTGCGCGCATTCCCGAGCCAATTGATCGGTAACCTGAATACCATAGTGACTCGCCTTTCGACTACCGACCATGGCGACACTCGCTTGGGATAGTAGTTCAGTACGCCCTTTATAAAATAACACCATAGGCGGGCGCTCTATGGTTCTTAAAAGTGTGGGATATTGGTCATCAAACCAGCCCACGACACCACAGTTATCGTTTTCCAGCCAATGCATTGCCTGAAGTACGTAAGCTCTCTGCACCGACTTAATCGATTGCAGACATCGATCTTCAATCGCTTCTAGCTGCTCAGACTTTCTACATTCCCGCTGTACAGCGATTGGCGCTTTGTTGAGACTCATTAATAAAGCAAGTTCATGATACTGCACGGCTGTCATTCCTCCCCCAATTTAAGGTAAAATAAAAGTAGTTAAAGCGAAGGAGATTTTGGAATGACTAAGTTAACGGTACTTAAGTACCCCGATGAGCGCTTACGCACTGTTGCGCAGCCTATCGAACAGGTTGACGATGAGCTACGCGCCACAATTGACGATATGTTTGAGACGATGTATGAATCTCAAGGCGTCGGTTTAGCGGCTACTCAAGTAGACGTTCATCAACGTTTATTCGTCGCTGACTGTAGTGAAAATCAGAACGAACCCTTAGTATTTATTAACCCTGAGATTACACGCTCTGAGGGTCATTTCACCAACGAAGAGGGTTGCCTGTCGTTTCCGAACGTTTTTGCTAAAGTTGAGCGTGCAGAAAGTATTACCGTGCAAGCGTTGGATAAAAATGGTGAGCGATTCTCAATGGATGCGGAAGGTCTATTAGCCATCTGTGTGCAACACGAAATTGATCACCTAGATGGCAAACTGTTCGTCGATTACTTGTCACCGCTTAAACGTGAACGAATTCGTAAGAAACTCGAGAAAGAGCAACGTTTGCAAGAAAAATTAAGCACTGGAGCCTAATCGATTGAGCACACACAGACCATTACGTATTGTTTTTGCGGGTACACCTGAATTTGCAGCCGACCATTTAGCGGCGCTACTTAACAGTGATCACGAAGTCGTTGCGGTTTATACCCAACCGGACCGCAAAGCCGGACGAGGGAAAAAGCTACAGCCCAGTGCTGTCAAAGAGCTGGCTCTTGAACACGCGATTGCAGTGGAGCAACCCGAAAAACTAAACACAGCGTTGGCTCAGCAGCAACTCGCGGAGTATCGTCCCGACGTGATGGTCGTTGTCGCTTATGGCTTATTGTTGCCAGAACCTATTTTGACCACGCCCAAGTATGGATGTATTAACGTGCATGGTTCGCTGCTACCACGCTGGCGTGGGGCGGCACCTATCCAACGCTCGATTTGGGCGGGCGATGAGGCTTCCGGTGTTGCCGTTATGCAAATGGAAAAAGGACTCGACACGGGTCCAGTCCTTCACGTTGAGCGTTGTGCCATTGATGCACAAGAGACATCCGCTTCGCTTTATAAAAAACTCGCTCAACTCGGACCCCGTGCACTGGTAACCACATTGGACGATATTGAAAGCTACCGTGAACGCGCGGAAGTTCAAAACCACGATGCCGCGACGTACGCAAAAAAACTGAGTAAGGACGAAGGCAAAATTGACTGGTCGGACGCGACCCAGCTCGAGAGAAATGTACGTGCATTTAATCCCTGGCCGTTTGCTTGGTTTGAGCTTCCTGGCGGTAAACCCGGCCAACGCACTGTTAAGGTTCATCAAGCCAGCGTTAGCCAAACTGATCACCGCTCAGCGCCAGGCACCATTATCGACTGTTCACCTGCGGGTATTACCGTTGCCTGCTCACAAGGTGCCTTAACCCTTCACTCATTGCAGTTACCCGGTAAAAAGCCGTTACCCGTGAGTGACCTATTGAATGGGTATGCCACCACCTTTGCAATTGGGGTTAATTTAACCAATGTCGACTAACACATCGACGGGCGCGCACAGTCGCGCTGTCGCCGCTCAAACTATCCACGCAGTACTGGAACAAGGCCAGTCGCTGACCCAAGCATTAACCACCTATAGTGAGCAGTTATCCGCGGAAGATAAACGCCTCGCACAAGCGATTAGTTATGGTGTCATGCGCTACTTACCCGTGTTGACTGAAAAAGTCAGCGGCAAGTTAGATAAACCCTTGAAGGGCAAAAACCAAATTATCCAGTCGCTACTGTTAGTGGGCACTTACCAACTGTTTAAGTTGCGAACTAAAGATCACGCAGCGGTGAGCGCCACCGTTGAGGCAAGCAAATTATTAAAACGTAAAGCATTAAGTGGTTTGGTGAATGGGGTTTTACGTCAAGTTTTACGTGAAGCGCCCACTCGTAACGATGATGGCGAACGCGACTTGCCAAGCGCTGAAGGTGTTAACCATCCGCGTTGGCTTAGAGAAAAAATTAAAGCCGCCTACGGTGAAAAAGCGGAAGCTGTTTTCACAGCGAATGATACTCAGCCACCACTCTGGCTCCGCGCAAACCGACGCCACACTAACGTGACTGACTACACTGCACTGTTAGCTGAAAACGGTATTGAAGCCGTTGCCGACAGTCAGGCAAGCGATGCGATTCGACTTGTTAAACCGGTGCCGGTGACTAAACTCCCGCATTTTGAAGCAGGCTGGGTCTCAGTTCAGGACCGTTCAGCACAACTAGCAGCGGATATGGTAAACGCCCAACCCGAGCACAGAGTGCTTGATTGCTGCGCAGCACCCGGCGGGAAAACGGTTCACCTGCTTGAACGCACCGAGTTTCAAACACCCTTAATCGCTATTGACGTTGATGAGCAGCGCCTTGAGCGCGTCAGTGAGAACTTATATCGCGCCGACCTCTCATGCGAAGTGGTTTGTGCCGACGTTTTAGATCTTGATAGTTGGTGGGATAAGCAGCCTTTTGACCGTATTTTGTTAGATGCCCCCTGCTCCGCTACGGGTGTCATTCGTCGCCATCCAGATATCAAGTGGCTGCGCCGTTCATCAGATATCGATCAGCTTGTTGAGTTACAGCAAAGCATGTTAGAGCGTCTTTGGCCTACATTAAAGCCTGGAGGTCAGCTCATATATGCCACGTGCTCTATCTTACCCGAGGAAAATAGTGAGCAAATATCGCGCTTCCTCGGTCAGCATTCCGATGCTAACCTTATAGCTATTGAGGCGAACCGTCCCATGTTACAGCTCCTACCGGGCGAAAATGATGGTGACGGATTCTTTTATGCGAAGATAGAAAAACTGTCATGAAAATAATTATATTGGGTGTAGGTCAGGTTGGCGGAACGCTCGCTGAAAACCTTGTCGGCGAACGTAACGACATTACACTCGTCGATACTAATGCCGAACTGCTAGAATCGTTTCAAGATAAGTACGATTTACGTATTGTTGTAGGTCATGGCTCTCATCCAGACACGTTGCGTCGCGCTGGTGCCGAAGATGCCGATTTATTAATCGCTGTAACAAGCAGTGATGAAACCAACATGATTGCGTGTCAGGTCGCCTACTCAATCTTTAATACGCCGACTAAAATCGCTCGTATTCGCTCTGAAGAGTACATTCGGTACCGTGATCAATTGTTTCACAAGAACGACGCACCGGTGGATTACATCATTTCACCGGAGCAACTCGTCACTAACTATATTCGTAAGTTGATTGACTACCCGGGCGCACTGCAGGTCATGGAGTTTGCCTCAGGCAAAGCCAGTTTGGTGGCCGTAAAAGCGTATTACGGAGGCAAGCTGGTCGGTCATGCTATCTCAACACTCAAAGAGCACATGCCCAATATCGATACGCGGGTGGCGGCTATTTATCGCCAAGGTAAGCCGATTCGACCTACCGGTACAACCGTCATTGAAGCCGATGACGAGGTGTTTTTCATTGCCGATACACGCCATGTAAACCGGGTCATGGAAGAGTTGCAAAAACTCGAAAATCGATACCGCCGAATTATGATTGTGGGCGGTGGTAATATTGGTGCCGGCCTTGCCAAACAGCTTGAGGCAGATCATCGCGTTAAGCTCATCGAACGGTCTGAGTCGCGTGCAGAGGCTCTATCGCAGCAACTAGAGCACACACTAGTGTTCAAAGGTGATGCTTCCGATCAAAAGCTTTTAGAGGAAGAACACGTTGAAGATACCGATGTCTTTATTGCCGTAACCAACGATGATGAAGCTAACATCATGTCGGCGATGCTGGCAAAACGTATGGGCGCCCGCAAAACCATGGTGCTTATCCAACGCAGTGCTTATGTCGATTTAGTTCAAGGCGGTGAGATTGATATTGCTATATCACCACAGCGGGCAACGATTTCCGCCTTGTTAACGCACGTGCGCCGCGGCGATATCGTCAACGTTTACTCGCTACGCAAAGGTGCGGCCGAGGCCATTGAGGCGATTGCACATGGGGATGAATCAACGTCAAAAGTGGTGGGTAAAGCCATTAAAGATATTAAGCTTCCCCCAGGAACGACTATCGGTGCGGTTGTGCGAGGAAGCGAAGTACTGATGGCTCATAGCGAGACCATTATTCAATCTGATGACCATGTGATGCTATTCTTGCTAGACAAGAAGTACATAGATCAGGTCGAACGATTATTCCAACCCAGCGCGATGTTCTTCTAAAAGCTTTACGCGCCCTTGTGTTTGAGCCTGAAACTGCTTGTCGAGTTGAGCGCGGTATCCAGGCTCAATGGCGATGATTTGATGTACTGTCTCAGTGTATGTTTGCTCAATAACTTTATATTCGCAGCTGCTCAAAATGCTCTCAACAGCACCCTGATCCCCGTACTCATAGACTAAACTGTAGTATTCACGGTATTTACGCTCTGCTGTTTTGATGAACGGGAGTGCTTCCGCTACGGCTTGGCTGTAAGCACGCTGTAAGCCACCTGTACCTAGCTTGATCCCCCCAAAGTAACGCACGACAACGGCTGAAACCTCACCTAACGGATGATGGGTTAATACGTTAAGCATTGGTCGCCCCGCGGTGCCACTGGGCTCGCCATCATCGCTACTTGCATAACAGGTATCATCGAAGGGGCTCCCGACGACAGATGCAGTACAATAGTGATTGGCTTTAGTCCAACGTTGCTTAACGTCGGCAATATGGTTCGCCACATCGTCCGCGCTCAATACAGGCGCTAACGACGCAATGAAACGACTGTTTTTAATTTCAATCTCATGCTCAACAGCTTCCGTCAAGCGCAGGTAATTAGCTTTTTTCACGTACTTCTGAACCGTTAGTCATCTTTCACTCTCATGGTAGCAAAGGCATCAAATAAATTAACCTCTTTACCATTGAGAAGTTCATAAATCTGTTGATAACTGAGTACCGCTTTTACATAGTCCCGCGTTTCGTAATAAGGAATCATCTCGACCCATTCATCGAGCGCAGTCGGCTCAGAGGGTAGCCAATCTTTGACCTTATAATAGCCCGCATTGTAGGCCGCGGTAGCCAGCACATGATTACCATCAAAGCGTTCTTTCAGCCGACTCAAATAGTAAGTACCAAGCGCGACATTAACTTCCGGTGTGTTGAGACGTTTAAAGCTATCATCATTGCGTAGCAACTTCGCGGTACCGGGCAAGATCTGCATGAGCCCGCGCGCGCCAGCTCCTGAGTAGGCATCGGCTCGAAAGCTACTCTCACGTCGGGTTATAGCCATCGCCCACGCTGGGTCGATACCGTATTTTTCGGACGAGAGATTGATGATTTCGCTATAAGCCATGGGAAACCTTATCTCGACGGCATCAAAGTGACCAATTTGGGCCAACGTCCAAATGGCCTGATCATGCCAGCCCCAGTCACTGGCTATCACGGCGGCGGTCTTAAATGCCTCACCGTCGATGTCACTGAGTAGATGATTCCACTCGCGGCGGGCATCGACATCGCGCCCTAACTGAAGAAATTCATAAGCCCGTTTAACATCATCGCGCTCTAACAAGGTAGTTATCTGCGTTTGAGTCGCCTTGACCGGGTCCTTCTCTAAACTCACCGGTGCACCAATACGCGCCGCGGCCAAAAAGCCATAGTAGTGGCGTTCTTTTGCCAGCTCCGAGTAGATTTTATTTGCGTTAAGCTTATCGCCCGTTTCCTCCATGGCACGAGCAAGCCAGTATTGCCACTGGTTTCCACCCGATATGGCCGGCGGCAATGTTTGAATGGTCATCTTTAAGGCCGCGAAGTCATGATCACGCAAGTATGCCGCAAGACGCCACTGTAAAACGCGCTCATCGAGCTCAGACGGTGGTACTTTTTGATGCCAAACCCGAGCTTCTGGGTGCTCTTTCAAACTCAACGCGACGGCAAACTCCTCAGCTATTCTGTGCCGCTGCGCTGCGGTAAATGGCAAACGTGACACCAGGCGCTCATAGGCTTTAAGTGCGAGCTCTTCTGCTCGCCAAATGAGTTTGGTCAACGCAAACGTTGCTATTTGTGCTTCTTTAGCAGCATCAACACCACGAAATCTCGATAGCTGACCAATCGCTGCGGGTGAATAGCGTACTTTATAGTAGAGATCGCCCAGATACTGTTCTTTGTTGGGTAACAAACTCGTCAAATATGGGATTAAAGTCGGGTTTCCGTCCTCTGCGGCAAGTACCAGTCTCTGCCAAACCTTATCTTTGGTACGCGCGCCTAAGTCCGCCCATTCATTCAGAATACCATCACACGCTGAAGGCACGGAAAATCCATGCCGCCATATCGCGTCTACTTTCCGGATAAAGGGACCGTCTTGAAGTCCGCGAGCCCTTTCCGCCTCAATGAGGTAGCATTGATGCGTTAACGTACCTGGATGTCGAAAATCGCGAATAAAACGCTGATATTCCCCTTGGTTCGCTAAGTAATCTAACCACGGCTGACGCAATTGCCAGTCTAACGGCGTACCTTTATATTGCTCAAGAAAACTGACTACTCTATCTTCGTTAGCTAAATAGCCGATCTGCTGTAACCGCTCAAGTTCAAGATAAGGTTTGAGAGGATAGTTTTCCAACTGGGCTAAAAGTTGGTTATATTCAGCAATGCGGCCTCGACGGGCTGCATATTCAGCCTTTTTAAATAGCTCACGCTGTTGGCTAACATCCGCCGACTGCTGAGGTGCATTGGCTACGGATTGTCCACCCGGCTGCGCAGCGATAGCGTGCACTGTGCTGAGAAAACAAGCCAATAAGCTGTAACGAATGATAGACGTCAGTTTATCCATTGATTCAAACGCATGTTTAAATAACCGTTGAAAATTTAGCGCTTTCGCGCCACACTCTTCTTACTTTAACTTAACTACTTTCCAAATAAAGTATTGGAAACGTAAAAATTTAATGATGTCTTGGGAGACCCAACATGATTTATCAAGGCGAAAGCATCCGGGTTGATTTTATAGAGCCGGGTTTTGCAGAGCTTCAGTTTGATGCCAAAGGCTCGGTTAATAAATTTGACCAAAAAACCTTACAAGAGTTTAGTGACGCACTTACTCAATTAGCACAAACCGATGACTTGCGTGGTGTGATTGTCACCAGTTCTAAACCAACGTTCATCGTCGGCGCTGATATCACTGAATTCTTAAACATGTTTGCAGACCCTGAGAACACTCGCGAATGGGTCGCAAAAGCTTCACGCGTATTCGACCAATTAGAAGACCTGCCGGTTCCAACCGTTGGTGCCGTTAAAGGCTTTGCACTCGGTGGTGGCTGTGAAGCATTACTTGCGTGTGATTATCGCGTTGCCGATAGCACTGCCACAATTGGTTTGCCTGAGGTGAAGTTAGGTCTCATTCCAGGCTTCGGTGGCACGATGCGTTTACCGCGTGTAATCGGCCCTGACAACGCGCTTGAGTGGATTACTACAGGTAAGAACAACTCTGCTTTAGACGCACTAAAAGTGGGTGCCGTCGATGCTGTTGTTGAACCGGACAACCTCACGGAAGCAGCTTTGAATCTTGCTAAAGCAGCTGCTGCAGGCGAACAAGACTGGAAAGCTAAGCGTCAACCGAAGTTGGAACCGCTGAAAGCGAATGACACTGAGCTAACCATGACTTTAGTGACCGCTAAAGGTATGGTCGCAGCCAAAGCGGGTAAACACTACCCCGCGCCTCATAAAGCTATTGAAGCCATTGAAAACGGTGCCCGCGAAGCGCGCGAAGGTGCATTAAATGCCGAGAATCAGGCATTCTTTGATTTAACTCAGACTGATGCATGCCACGCACAAGTGGGTATTTTCCTCGCTGACCAAGCCGTTAAAGGAAAATCAAAGAAATACGCTAAGTCAGCAAGTAAAGAGATCAACACCGCAGCGGTACTGGGTGCCGGCATCATGGGCGGCGGTATTGCTTACCAATCAGCCCTCAAAGGCGTTCCTGCAGTGATGAAAGACATCAAGCAAGATGCGCTTGATCTGGGTATGAAAGAAGCTGGCAAGATCCTTAAAAAAGGTGTTGAACGCGGCAAAGTATCTAGCGAAAAAATGATTAAGGTACTTTCTTCTATCACACCCACGTTGCTAAACGACGCAGTTAAAGACGTCGATATTGTTGTTGAAGCGGTTGTTGAGAATCCAAAAGTCAAAGGCTCGGTGTTAGCAGAAGTCGAAGAGGTGATCAGCGACGATGCTATTTTAACGTCCAACACATCGACTATTTCTATCACAGAACTGGCGAAGAACCTTAAGCGTCCCGAGAAATTCTGCGGTATGCACTTCTTCAATCCAGTGCATAAAATGCCATTAGTTGAAATTATCCGTGGCGAAAAAACCTCCGACGAAACCGTTGCCGCAGTTGTCGCTTACGCGCTGAAGTTGGGTAAAACACCAATTGTTGTCAACGACTGTCCTGGCTTCTACGTTAACCGTGTACTTTTCCCTTACTTAGCTGGTTTTGCTGGCATGGTCGACGAAGGTATCGACTTTGTTGGTATTGATAAGGTCATGGAGAAGATGTTCGGTTGGCCCATGGGCCCTGCTTACTTAAGCGACGTTGTCGGTATTGATACCGCTGATCATTGTACCGTGGTCATGGCTGATGGCTTCCCATCGCGCATGGCGCGCAACGAGAGTAGCGCAATTGCTCAGTTAGCAAAAGCAGAACGCTACGGCCAGAAAAACGGCAAAGGTTTCTATGTGTATGGCACCGATAAGAAAGGTAAGCCGACTAAAGAAGCCGATCCTGAAACCTATAAACTCATTGGTGCAGAACCTGGTAAGCAAGCAGATAAAGATGAAGTTATCGCTCGCTGCATGATCCCAATGGTGAACGAGGTCGTTCGTTGTCTCGAAGAAGGCATTATTGGGTCAGCTGCAGAAGCAGACATTGCGTTACTTTACGGTCTTGGCTTCCCTCCCTTCCGTGGCGGACCTTTCCGTTACTTAGAAACCGTGGGTATCGAGAATTTTGTGAAGCTCGCAGATAAATACGCGCACTTAGGTGAAATCTACCAAGTGACTGACGGTATGCGCGAAATGGCGAAAGCGGGCAAATCTTACTTCGACACAACTAGCGCGAAGTAAGGCGAGGAGGATTTTATAATGAAAGACGTAGTTATCGTAGACTGTATTCGTACCCCAATGGGACGTTCTAAGAATGGCGTTTTTCGCCATACGCGCGCCGAAGACCTGTCGGCCGCATTGATGAAAGGTCTTCTTGAGCGCAATCCCGAGGTGGATGTCAATGAACTAGAAGATATCTATTGGGGTTGTGTTCAGCAAACGCTTGAACAAGGCTTTAATATTGCACGTAACTCAGCGCTTATCGCGGGAATTCCGCATTCGGTAGCTGGCGTTACCGTAAACCGCTTATGTGGCTCATCAATGCAGGCGCTGCATGATGCAACACGCGCCATCATGAATGGCGACGGTGACATCTTTATGGCGGGCGGTGTTGAACACATGGGTCACGTGCCAATGACCCACGGCATCGACTTCCATCCAGGCATGAATAAGTCCGTGGCACGCGCTGCGGGGAGCATGGGAATGACCGCAGAACTGTTGTCTCGCAAGTTTGGTATATCTCGCGAACAACAAGATGCCTTTGGTGCACGCTCTCACCAACGCGCGCATCAAGCCACGGTTGAGGGACGTTTCGCTAAGGAAATCTATGCAATTAACGGCCACAACGAAAAAGGCGAACTGGTTCGTGTTACAACCGATGAAGTCATTCGTCCGGAAACCACAGCGGAGTCTCTCGCTCAGCTGCGCCCAGTATTCGACCCTGCTAACGGGACGGTTACCGCAGGTACTTCATCTGCACTATCTGACGGCGCTGCGGCAATGCTAGTCATGTCTGCAGAAAAAGCAAAAGCATTAGGTTTAACGCCGCGCGTTAAAATTCGTTCGATGGCCGTCGCAGGTTGCGATCCAAGCATCATGGGGTATGGCCCGGTGCCAGCGACCGAAAAGGCACTGAAACGTGCAGGCGTAAGTATGGATGACATCGATGTCGTTGAGCTTAACGAAGCGTTTGCCGCTCAATCACTCCCTGTACTTAAAGGTCTTAAACTATTCGACCAAATGGAAGACAAGGTCAACTTGAACGGCGGCGCCATTGCTTTAGGTCATCCACTCGGTTGTTCTGGCGCCCGTATCTCTACGACGCTGATTAACTTAATGGAAGAGAAAGACGCTAAACTCGGCTTAGCAACTATGTGCATTGGTCTAGGTCAGGGTATAGCAACGGTATTTGAGCGCGTTTAAACGCTCTTAGATAGATAAAAGCCCATGGTACCTATGGTATCATGGGCTTTTTTATGACTGCCTTATACGAGCGATGAGCGATGCAAATCAAAGTCGATAAAGAATTAGATACTTTAGGTCTGAGATGCCCGGAGCCCGTCATGTTGGTGCGTGCCACGATCCGTAAGCTAACGGTGGGTCAGGTACTGATGGTGATAGCCGATGACCCTGCCACGCGACGCGACATTCCACAATTCTGTGAGTTCATGGAGCACAAGTTAGTGCAACAATCTGTTGCAGACACACCATTCCGATACTGGATAGAAAAGTCGCACGATTAGACGTGCGACTTTGGCAACCCATTTAGTTTAAATAGCACTCCCAGAACTCTGCTTGGCCAACATCGCCCAGCTCGTAAGGCTTGAAGCCAAAGTTCTCGTATGCCTTTTTAGCGCGGTCGTTGTGGGTGAGTACTTCTAGTGTCAGTTTTACGCAACCACGAAACTGCGCCAAGGTTTTAACTTCTTCAAGTAGCTTTTGAGCAACACCTTGGCCACGATACTCATCGACCACTGCAATGTCGTGGATATTCATCAACGGTTTTGCCGCAAAAGTTGAGAAACCTTCTACACAATTCACAACGCCGACAGGTTGGTCACCGTCGAATGCAAGTAAGGAAAATACGTTATCCCGTTTGGCCATCTCTTTAATGAGGTTATCCTTAACCTCTTCCGATATTCCTTCTCCGCCCCCCATTGGGTCTTTTGCATACATGTCGAGCATATTCACCACTGCTTGGGCATGTGCTGGGTTGGCGTAGTCAGCCAAGGTAATTTCTATCATATCACTTCCGTTTAGTGCTCAGTCTAAAGGTTTCCATCGCTGTCTTACACGGTTCATAGCGATGACAGTCGATCAAATGGTCGTTCACCATACCCACGGCCTCCATAAAAGCGTAGCAAATTGTCGGGCCGACAAATTTAAAGCCTTCTTTTTTTAGGGCTTTTGCCATCTGACGCGACGCAGTTGTTTCAGTGGGTACTTCAGATAATGCCTGATACGCATTAATTGTGGGTTCAAAGTCGACGAATTTCCACAAAAATTCGCTAAAGTCTTGTCCCCTATCACGCAATTTAAGGTATGCACGCGCATTAGTAAATATCGCGTCAATTTTCGCTTGGCTACGAATGATGGCAGGGTTGGTATACAGTGCTTCACGTTCGTAATCTGGCATCCTCACAAGCGCATCTGGATTAAAGTTATGGAACAGCGCATGGTAGGCGTCCCACTTGCGTAAAATGGTAAGCCAACTTAATCCCGCTTGTTGTCCATCAAGACATAGCTTTGCAAACAAATCCTGCGGATCCTTAACCGGCATCCCCCAGAGCGTATCGTGATAATGCTCGTATTCGCTGTCGCCTTCACACCAACCACAGCGAACGAGTTGCTGATTTGTCATTTTATCCCCTATAACCGAGGCTTATCAAAGGGTATAATCTAGACATACATGATTATCTTTGGTCAACCAAAAAATAGGTTGCATACACTTATGGCAAAATACGACGTTAATACTTTCCAAGGGCTGATACTCGCCCTCCAAGATTACTGGGCTCAGCAAGGTTGTGCGGTAGTACAGCCGCTAGACATGGAAGTGGGTGCAGGTACATTCCACCCCATGACCTTTTTGCGGTCACTGGGTCCTGAACCGGCAAGCTTTGCGTATGTGCAACCTTGTCGTCGCCCGACCGATGGGCGCTATGGTGAAAACCCTAACCGACTGCAACATTACTACCAATTTCAAGTCATCATGAAACCGTCACCAAAGGATATTCAAGAACTCTATCTTGGCTCACTTAAGTTGCTCGGTTTCGACCCACTTACTCACGACATTCGTTTTGTCGAGGACAACTGGGAAAGCCCAACACTGGGTGCTTGGGGCTTAGGCTGGGAGGTTTGGTTGAACGGCATGGAGGTCACTCAGTTCACGTACTTCCAGCAAGTCGGCGGCATTGAATGTAAACCTGTTGCTGGAGAGATCACCTACGGCCTTGAACGTCTTGCCATGTATATTCAAGGTGTCGACAGCATCTATGATTTGGTTTGGGCCGACGGCCCGCGTGGTAAAATTTTCTACCGTGACGTATTCCACCAAAACGAAGTTGAGCAATCGACGTACAACTTTGAAATTGCCAATACCGATACCCTATTTCGTCGTTTTGATGAGTGTGAGCAAGAATGTAATGTGCTGATCGAACGTGGTCTATCACTACCCGCTTATGAACAGGTCATGAAGGCGTCACACGCTTTTAACTTATTAGACGCCCGTCACGCTATTTCAGTGACAGAACGCCAACGCTATATCTTGCGCGTCAGAACAATGGCTAAGGCATGTGCTGAAGTCTATTATCAAGCGCGCGAAGCACTCGGGTTTCCTTTATGTGAAACCTCATCGGAAGCGAAAGGAGCTTAGTTGTGAAGCAGGATACTTTACTCGTTGAATTAGGAACCGAAGAGCTTCCACCGAAAGCACTCAAGCAATTAAGCGAGAGCTTTAAGCATGGTATTGAGGAAGGCTTAAACAAAGCAGAGTTGGCATTTGGTGAAATTAAGGCCCTTGCAACACCCCGCCGCTTAGCCGTTTTGGTTAATTCGTTAGAAGGCCAACAACAAGATAAAGTGGTCGAAAAACGTGGTCCCTCAGTAGATGTTGCTTTTGATGAAGCGGGTCAACCGACTAAAGCAGCACAGGGTTGGGCACGCTCTAATGGTATTGAGGTGAGCGAAGCCGAACGTTTAGAGACGGATAAAGGTGCTTGGCTGTTACATAAAGCTGAGGTTAAAGGCGAATCGCTTGCGCAGGTATTGCCAGGCATTGTCGAGGATGCTTTAAAGAAACTTCCAATTCCGAAACCGATGCGTTGGGGCGATTCCGATGCACAATTCATTCGCCCTGTGCATACCCTAACCTTACTGTTTGGTGATGAACTCATTAATGCTAGCTTGCTTGGAATTAAAAGCGGTCGGCACATTAATGCGCATCGTTTCCACGCACCTGATGGTTTCGATATTCAGCATGCCGATGATTACGAAGCGCAACTTTATAAACACCACGTGATCGCCGACCAAGCAAAACGTATGGAATTAATCCGTACCTCCATCAATGACCTCGCTTCACAGTTAGGTGGCACGGTCGAAACTGACGAGGATTTGGTCGAGGAAGTATCAGCGCTTGTTGAATGGCCCGTTGCACTATCAGCGACTTTTGATGAACAGTTTTTAACAGTGCCAAAAGAAGCGCTTATCGTGACGATGAAAGACGATCAACGTTACTTTCCCGTCCAAGATGATAAGGGTGAATTGAAGCCTGTATTCATTTTTATCACCAATATCGACAGCAAAGATCCTAAGCAAATCATTAAGGGTAACGAACGTGTCGTTCGCCCGCGTCTTGCCGATGCACAGTTCTTCTTTGAATCTGATAAAAAGGTAACGCTTTCCTCGCGGCTCGATAAGCTTGGGACGGTGTTGTTTCAAAAGCAACTAGGCACGATGAAAGACAAATCTGAACGCATTTCTAGATTGAGTGCTCGAATTGCAGGTTCTCTTAATGCCGATGAGCAGCATGCGCGCTTAGCCGGTGAGTTATGTAAGACAGATTTAGTCACTGATATGGTTTCTGAATTCCCAGAAACACAGGGCGTAATGGGTCGTCATTACGCGCTCAATGACGGTTTAGATGCTGAAGTGGCTGATGCTATTGAACAGCACTACTGGCCACGCTTTGCGGGCGATAATTTGCCTACTTCGGATGTAAGTCGATCCGTTGCATTAGCCGATAAACTTGATTCTTTAGTGGGTATATTTGGTATTGGCCAAACACCTAAAGGCGATCGTGATCCTTTTGCGCTGCGCCGAGCGGCTCTAGGTTTAATTCGTATCATTGTTGAATCTAACTTAAACCTCGACCTTTACGAGTTAATTGACGCGGCAATCGGTGAATTCGGTGACCGTCTTAGTAACAATGATGTGCGCGAAAACGTCTTTAACTTCATTATTGGTCGTTTCCGTCCTTGGTATCAAGAACAAGGTATCTCTGTAGATGTTATTCAGGCGGTCTTAGCACGCGCTCCATCACGCCCTGCCGACTTTAACCTCCGCATTCACGCTGTTGATGCATTTAAGCAACATGATGCGGCAGAGAGCCTCTCAGCGGCTAATAAGCGTGTCGGTAATATACTGTCTAAATCCGAAGGCGATCTTACGGGTAAAATTGATCATACGCTCTTGGTGGCCGCAGAGGAAAAAACTTTAGCAGCGCAGATATCTGAAACAGAGAAAAGTGCTGAGCCGGAAATCGCTGCGGGTAACTACGAAGGTGCACTTACACGAATGGCATCATTAAAGTCACCTATCGACGATTTCTTTGAAAACGTGATGGTTAATGATGAAGACCCAGCAGTCCGCCAAAATCGATTGAACCTTTTGTATCAGCTCCGCGGTATGTTCTTGCGAGTTGCTGATATATCGTTATTGCAGTAAGTGAGATAACGGTAATAAAAAACCCGCTCAGTGAGTAATGCCGATCAGTTAAGAAATTTTCAATGATCGGTTGACCGATCCGGCAGAGT
>NZ_CAXGLS010000020.1:0-41936 GCF_964010655.1 uncultured Idiomarina sp. | reverse complement strand
GGGAATGGTCGCCGATATTTTGCGAGCCGATCAAAAATACAGTATCGAATCATTATTGAAGATTGAGTTGTTCTTAACCGAAGCAGGCAATGAGCTTGTGATTCGGAATGATCGCCAACTCGCTGAATCGTCGAGCCATGGAATGGCTTATCTGATCTTGTGTAAATTCTTATTAGCCTTCACACGTTTGTTACGCACGGATAGCGAGGCGATAACGCTCCATTGGCCGATTGACGAAATCGGTACGTTGGCCTATCACAACGTCGAGAAACTTTTTGATGCGTGTGATAGCAATCACATTCAAATTGTAGGCGCCTTTCCTAATCCTGAGTCTGATGTTTTGATGCTATTTAAGCATCGTTACTTAATTGAGGCACATCCAGACAAGGTGGGAAAAGGACAGTTGAAACGCATTCAACCAAAGGTTTCTGGATTATCTGAGAAGCTGGCTCACCTTGTTCAACAGGAGCACCACGTATGATGACATTTGGTCCCATTATCGAGACGCTACTGGCTGGCGAGTTTATTTGTAGTCAACGTTTCCCAGAGTATCATCGACAGTTACAAGATGAGACATTACAAAATCAGATAAATGATTATTTGCGTCCGTTAAATCGCACCGTGAGCCAGGCGGCTGACGGGAGCGTTTTTTTCTTAAGCTATCAGACGCTTGATAAATCGGGTCGTGAGCATTTACGTCAACAGTTTATTCAGACCCTTGCTACACTGATGCCGTTACTCGAATGGCTCACTCTGACACAAGAAGCGCTCGGCCACGATAGTACATTGGTGCCTGGCGACACGATTAAGCTTCCCGAGTGGGTTGTTGCCTGTGAGGACAACCCAAGTCTAAAACAACGCCTAGCAAATTTAGCACGTGACCGCTTTTTTAACTCGCAAGCCGAAACTGTCGATGCCCAAATAAAGCAAATTGCTAAGCGGTTGGTAGAGCATGGTTATTTTATCCAGCCTCACACGGACAGACCGTATTTTATTGTGACAGGAAAAGTGGATTATTTGATGGACGTGATCCGCTTTATTCGCGACGAAGAAAACCTTCCCGTTGAGGAGACACCTGAGCAAGAGGCGTTATTGTAGATGACTGATGAGCAACTCAATGTTTCCGATCAGCGGCTTGAGCAAGGTGAAAAGCGACTCAACCTGATAGGTCGACATGCAGGTATTTTGATGCAGGCGTATCAAACGGGGGAGCTTGATGCTTTGTCTGTTAATGAAGGAATACTGCGTAACCTCTTAAATGCACGGATTATTTATCAGCCGGAGCACGGTCAAGGGTATCGTTTGCGAGCGCCTATTGCACAACTCATTGCTAATTTAGTTGTGGATGAACGGCGACGGTCGATCCAAGCCGATGTTGCGGACAAGCTGGACTCTATTCGCAACCAGGTCGATGTGTTCAGAAAGGCGCACCAGCGCAGTGATATGTATCTAGCAGAGTTAAAGTTACATATTATTGAAGAGCGTGTTTATGACTTAGTCTCTGAGTTTGATGAAGCAATTCACAGTTTATGGAATCGATTGAATACCGATTTTGGCTTTGCCGCCAGTTTGGATGAGAAAATGGCTGAAAACCAGCGGGCACAAAACCAAATCGAGCGATTACTCGACGGACTTTCAATGGTCGATTACGAGGAGTGTATTGCGCTTGCCGATGGTCATGTAAAGCTACGCCAACTACTGGTTGTGCAACTACAGCGCCGGACAAGCTTACAACGTGCAAGTATGCTCGAGATTCAACATCGAATGATTGAATTAATGAGCCGGTTTCGTGAACAGCAGTCGCGTAGTCTATTGGTTAATAATATGGCGCAGTTTCTGCGTCAACATCCCGAGCTTAAGGTCAGTGATTATACTGAACGCAGTGAAGTCCCCGAGTTGTTTAACCAAGCCTGTGGTATTCGTGCGGGTGCTCACGCGGATGTGCGTATTGAGAGTACTCAACAACAAACGTTAGACGTGCTGCATGAGGCGCTACATAAAACGCGTCACTTACGTACTGAACAAACTTCATCGAGTGAGTCAGCAAAAGCCATGGCGCAGTTTAGCGACGCGGTACTCGAAACTGAACAGCGACAGTTAAAGCAAGATGTTGATGAGTTTTTTATCGATGCAGCTCAAAGCCAGTATCCTCATTCCGCACTCGACTATCTAGTCAACAACGAACTGCGTTGGCAGCCAGAAATTTGGTTATTTCAGGTACTCAGTGAATACCAAACGCTAACGAAAAGTGTGCAAGTAGAATTACCGCTGCAAAGGCGCGAACGCGCCGTAAGCAAAACTAATGAGGTGCATATTATTGAAGATTTAATTGTGCAGCCACCTAAACGAGTCGCCTAACAATATCTTTCACTAGGGCAACCAAATATCTTGCAGCGGCGAATCCAGACTGTAGCGATGACGGATTTGCGCTTGTAAGAGCTCAGCACATGCAAGCGCATCGGTGAGCGCATCATGGGGTGCGTAAAAGGGCAAGTTATAGCGCTCGCGACTATCGGCAAGACGAATAGATAGGGGACGCTTACCCATTAACCTTGACCAAAACGAACGACGTTGACGGTGAAAGCGTGCTTCAATGGCCATGGTATCGATGACAGGAAAATGGATATGTTCATTGAAACGCGCATCCATTGCTTTTTGTAGGAAAGGGCGCTCGATTCCGTTGTAATGAACGACCCAAATCTTGCCCGCGACTAAATCCAATAGCTCAGGCAAAATAGCCTCGATATCAGGAGCGGATTGAATATCAGAGTGAGTAATACCGTGAATAACGACAGATTCGTCCGTTAAGTCTTGTCGCGGTTTGACCACCCATTGCCGCGCTTGCGACATAAAGATCCGTTGAGCGGACATAGGTACGACAGCAATACTGACGATGCTATTACGTTGACAATCTAAGCCTGTGGTCTCGAAATCAACGGCGACCATCGGAGCGTCTTTAATCAAAGTCTCTTTGTTAACCATGCCTTGTTCAAAATAGTGTTTAAACATCGGGGTGCTGACATGGGCAGCCCATGCCGAGAAGTCCATTGACCAATCACGCTCAGCATCCGAATTAATCACCTCACGCGGCTTTAAATAAAACATGCCGGCTTAGCCTCCTGCATAGCGATAGCGTAAGTATTTCTGTGCATTACTGAGGATCTGAAAAGCATCTTTTAGGTTTTTGCGTTCAAAATCCGATAGTTGCTCGGGCGCGACATTATTGTCGGGCGTGTCGCCCTCCGTTAGGGCAATCGCCTGGTGTCGAATGCGCACCATTGAGATTAACTCGAGGGCGTCACGTAAATCCGGTCCCCGACCTTTGGGCAGTATGTTTGCCTCCATGATATCCTCAAGGCGAGCAAACGAGTTGCGCTGCGTCGAGCCGACCGCGAGCGCATGTACGCGAATCAGATCAGCCACCGGTGCTGTGCCGCGTCGTTTCGTATTGATACTGTCGCGGTGCTTACCATCCTTTTCCATCACGAAATCTTTGAAAAAGCCCAGCGGTGGTGTTCGGCTCAACGCATTACGCGCCATAGAGCCTAAGAAACGCTTATTATTTTTGGCTTTTACACGAATTAATTCATTCAGTTGTTTGGCAAAGCTAAACTCACCCCATACGCCGTCTAAGTCAAAAAAGATAGAGGAGTGCAGTAAGCGTTCGGGAGAGGGGTTATCAATCCAGTCGGTGAAGTATTTCTTCCAAACGCGCAGCGGTTGTCGCCACTGGTTATTGGTTGCCATAATACCACCTGTGCAATACGTATAGCCGCATTCATGCAAACCGTCCGAGACAAACTTAGCCAAAGCTTTGAAATAGGCATCGTGTTCTTTAGGATTAAAGTCGTCGTGTAATACCAGTGCGTTATCTTGGTCGGTTACGATAGATTGTTCATCACGCGCCATTGAACCAAGTGCGAGAAAGCAGTAGGGAATGGGGGGTGGACCTAATTCGATTTCCGCTAACTCCAAAAGGCGTTGCTTGAAGCTACGACCGATGGTGGCCATCGCTGAGCCAATCATTCGTGAATTAGCGTCTTCGTTGACCAAACGCACAAAGCTTGCTTCTACACTTTCTTTTAACTGCGCCAACTCTTCAAACGTATTTTGTTTAAAGATACTACTGACTACGTAAAGACTTGATTTCGATTCGTGACGCACGACGTCAGATAAGGCAATAACACCAATCAAGCGCTGCTTTTTTAATACAGGTAAGTGATGCAGGTTAGTCCTGAGCATGGTTAACATCGCTTCAAATATGCGTTGATTATGCTCAATATAAACTAAGTTCGAGGACATCACGTCACGTACGGGATCGCTGGGAGCACGTTCAACGGCGAGTACACGCTTGCGTAAATCTTTGTCGGTAATAATACCGAGTACGTCATCAGGGTTATCACCACAAATGAGTAATGACGAAACTTGCTCGTCAGTCATCTTTTGAGCGGCCTCTATAATACTGGCATCAGACTCGATAATAACAGGCTGGCGGCTCAACAATGTTTCGACGGTTTCAATAAATAAATCGTTACGCTGCTCGCGTTCGCGCACGGCTAAATTAACGCGTTGATGTTCTTCAACCTCAACCGCATCCGCAAAGGCGTCGTATTCGTCGTAAAGCCGATTAAATAGGGCACCCGGTACATAGTAAATCAGGCTGTCTTCTAACGCTTTTACAGGATAACGTACACGGCCTTTACGTAATAAGCCGGCTTCACCGAAAAAACCTCCGGCACTTAAGCGATTAAAAAGTTCGCCGTTGCGCTTATACGTTTCTATGGCACCGCTACGAATCACATGGAGATCAGAAATAGGTTGGTTGTAATCAAGCACCTGATCACCCTTCTGAAAATAGCCGACCTCGATTTGTTGTGAGATCGTTTGTAATTCCGCTTCGGGCAGAATAGTGAAGGGTGCATATTGTTTAATGAAATTTAGTATTTCGACGTGTTCGGCTTCCATGACATCACCTCAGGTACAAAAAAGCGGCGCTTAGTGCGCCGCTTTTGTTTGAAGACAACAGCTGCGTGTTATCCGTTTTTACCGATTCGTGGTTCAGAACGCAAGCCCTGAATAACGGCGACGCAGGCCGCCAACAATACGATAGTAAATGGTAGACCCGCAGAAACAGCCATTGCTTGTAGTGCGACAAGTCCACCACCAAGTATCAAGGCGATTGCGACCAATCCCTCGAAGGTACACCAGAAAATACGCTGGGGTACAGGCGCTTCAACTTTACCACCCGCACTGATGGTGTCGATAACTAAAGAGCCTGAGTCAGACGAGGTGACGAAAAATACGATGACCAGTATGATTCCGATGAATGAAGTCACTGACGCCCATGGTAATCCTTCAAGCATAACAAATAGTTTCAACGAAAGATCCGCGTCAACCAAGTCTTGTGCTCCGTTAATCACCTGTTCGATAGCAATATTACCAAATACAGACATCCAGAATACACAAGCCAGTGAAGGTACCAACAATACCGATACTAAGAATTCACGCACAGTACGACCGCGAGATACACGTGCGATGAACATACCAACGAACGGTGACCATGCAATCCACCAAGCCCAGTAGAACGATGTCCAGCCTTGAGTGAAGTTTAAGTCTTCACGTCCTACAGGATTAGATAAGGCAGGTAGGTTAGCAATATAGTTGACTAAGTTTTCGCCGAAACCAGTGATAATTGCGAGCGTGGGACCGACAATAATGACGAATAGAAGGAGTAGCGCCGCTAACGTCATATTGATCTGCGATAAACGCTGTACACCTGATTCTAAACCTGCCAGCACCGATGTGAGTGCGATGGCTGTGATACCCATAACGAGAAGAATTTCTGTCGTATCCCCTTTGGGTACATCAAACAGAAAGTTGAGTCCAGCGGCAGCTTGTGAGGCACCAAGCCCGAGCGAGGTCGCAAGCCCGAATAGCGTCGCTAAGATAGCGATGGTATCGATAATGTGACCTGGCCATCCCCAAACGCGCTCTTTCAAAATCGGGTAGAAAATTGAACGAACAGTCAGAGGCAAGCCTTTGTTAAATGAAAAGAGCGCTAGACCCAACGCTAGGATTGCATAAATAGCCCATGGGTGAAGTGCCCAGTGGAAGATAGTCGCTGCCATGCCTAATTCACGTGCAGCTGCTTCATTGCCGCCCGCAGCACCTAATGGCGCCCAGTCGGTACGCACTCCATTTTCCATGGAGATACCCCCGAGCGAAGACGAGAAGTGGGAAATCGGCTCAGACACACCATAAAACATAAGGCCGATACCCATACCTGCAGCAAACAGCATCGAGAACCAACCCATGTATGAGAAGTCTGGTTTGGCCTCTGTGCCGCCAATGCGAACGCGACCGAGTGGTGTAAAGATTAGGACCAGTGCAACCACGACAAAAATATTAGCCGCGCTTAAGAAGAACCAATCAAGATTTGATGTAAGCCAACCACGAATTCCACTAAATAATGGTTCAGCTTGTTCTTGGAAAATTAAAGCAAAGAGAACGAATGCAACAATTGCAAGGCCTGAAACAGCAAAAACCCGATTGTGGAAGTCTAATCCAAACGGGCCTAAATTCATCACGACGTTGTCTTGTCCAACTTTGTAATCGGTATTGATGGGGTTGACCTCCCCATCCGGGATCATCGGATCCTTCTCCGCCTTACTTTCATCTATATCCTTGTTTTCGCTCATGGACATCCCCTTTATTTGTTGTGATTAGTGAGTACATTCTGCAAATTTACACTTATTTTACCGAAGTTTAGAGTAAACAGTGTTACCCACGCGAGTAAAAACCCTTGTTTTTATAGCAAATGACAGAGGGTTTGAGTGATGAGCTGGCTATTTTACTTCTCCTGTTGTGTAGAGCCAGCATTCAGATAGCTTAACAAACTGACTTTGTTCTTCCATCCATGTGAGTTCATCCTGCGTATAATAGAATGCGC
The DNA here is from genome assembly GCF_964010655.1 of uncultured Idiomarina sp. Taxonomy (NCBI): domain Bacteria; kingdom Pseudomonadati; phylum Pseudomonadota; class Gammaproteobacteria; order Alteromonadales; family Idiomarinaceae; genus Idiomarina; species uncultured Idiomarina sp. The sequence continues at coordinate 34,987 of NZ_CAXGLS010000020.1, read as the reverse complement.
GAAAGTGAACGTAACCTCGGTTATTTGAGTGACTGTGAGATACGATTTGTAAACGGATGAATTCAGGTAATCCCTCAAGTGATAGGTCTGGGGGACAGTAATCTCGGTGCCATGTCTTGCGTATATAGGGCAAGTCGCCAATTACGTACGCCGTATAACGCGATCGCATGAGTTGTTCGGGTGTTTGTGCGAGTGTTCGATCACTCAATAACAAATGGCAGCAGTGTTTAAAACTCTTTTCGCTACCGCAGGGACATTGATGGTTAAGATCCATAGGGCATACTTGCCTCACAAAATGCCAAGTATGCCACGTTCAGATGGACAACCCCACTTAAAACCAAAAACGTAGGTTAAGAAGATAGTTGTCTTGTCGATAATCGGTATCAGAGGCAGTGCGGCGTTGATAGCTGACGCCAAGTGCAGTGCGTGGGTTCATCATGTAAAACGCGCCCAATTCGGTCTGCCAATAGCGCACATCGCGTGTGAGGCGGCTATAGCTCGCAGAAGCAAATAGCGTTAGCTGAGTTTGAGTTTGGTGTTCAATACCAAGCTCAATGCCAGGGCCCGTTTCTTGATCTTCTGTACGCGTGGTGCCGTCGTCAACTTCAACCGTAAGACGTTGTATGAATAACTCTGAAAACAACCGTGTGTTCGCTGATAAGAAATGTTGTGTGCCTAGTCGTATACTCATTTGGTCAGTGAGCATGTCAATGTCGTTATGGCTGACTTCGGAAAATTGACCTGAGACACCAACGTACCAATCATTTTGCCATTGCAGTTGAAGTTCAGCACGAGCGCCACCACCATCAAATGCATTTTGTGTAGAGCCGCCATCTAAGTCGGTTTCAGTACTTAAACCGCTAAATGTTAACTGGTTGAGGGATTGTGCGGGCATGGTAAATGCGCTTTGAGCAAAACTAGGAAAAGAAACTGATGCAATTAAGGCGAATGCTGAAATATTAAAAAAAACTTTCATAAAGACTCTCAGTTAAAGTGACTTTCGTTGACTAGATTAGTTCGAATTATCATGTTCGCTATCGGTAGAAAGCTGCAAACGATGTACGCTTTAACTGAGAAACGGCTCGACTCATTAATCGATAACTTGGAATAAATCGTATTTTAAAGGGAACAAATTGAAACCTAATTTGAGGTGTTTTGTGTCAAAAAGTAAACCAAAGACCAGTGGCAAGGTGCTCATTTTTTATGATGGCGGATGCCCTTTATGTGTGAAGGAAATGCGTCACTTAAAGCGTTTAGATACCAACAACAAACTGGCGTTTGAAAATATTAATGTGAAGGATTTCAGTGCGCGGTACCCCGACATCGATCCAGATGCCGCCAATCAATTTTTACATGGTATCAACGCCGATGGGAACGCAATATACGGTCTTGATGTCACTCACGCTGCTTGGCAGGCGGTTGGGAAGGGCGCTTATATCGCGCCCCTGCGATGGCCCGTGATCCGTTGGTTTGCTGACCGAGCTTATTTATTATTTGCCAAACATCGTAACCGTATATCACGCTGGGTTACCGGGCAAGCTCGCTGTGAACAGTGCAATTTATAACACTGAATTAGAGCCAACGCGGTGTCTTTTGCTTGTACTGGATATAGACGTCCCCATGGCTTTTTTCGAGCGCTATTTCTTCCTGACGAACTTGGAGACAAATCATAGTAACGCCCGTGATAAGGCAGACGAGTGTAAATAGTGAAGGGAAGGTCAAAAACAAACCGAGTTGACCGAGCAACACGCCCTTAAAGATAGGGTTGCGGGTTCGTTTAAATGGACCACTCACTAGCAGGGGGTGTTGCGAATCGTCATCAATGCCCGAACGCCACTCGGATTGCATGTAAGCGTGACTAAAACTTACTAAGAAAAACGAACAAAGCATCAGAATAACCCCAGAATAAACGGTTACGGGCTGATAAATCACCTCAATCACGCCAAGCTGGGTGTCAATATCCCACACTAAACGAGCAATACAAATGGCTAATATTGCCGAACGAAACATATTGAAGGTTTGTCTTATCCACCATGATGCGCTCAGAGCCTTGCCTACGTGCACTTGTGTTTGTTGTGTTCTTGCTTTTCGGCCAAGCGCAACACTACTGTAGTGAACGGCTATAATAGTAAAATAAATCGCAAGAAAATACTGACTCAGTATGTCAAAGTTGAACACACGATACCCCTATATTTTCGAATAAATATAGCATCTATTGTACTATTATTTTAAGTAATTGAAACCCTTCTGAGTGTGCATTCAAAAAGCAATGGTTTGCCTTTTGGTGTACGCCATGCGAGCCTTGCTGTTCAATATTTGAGTTTTCATTACTTAAGGCTGGAGTGCAGTATGACGCGTGGTATTGGTTATCAAACACAGAACGAAGCATTAAACCAATTGGTGAATAGGGCAAAGGGAGCTAAACCAATTGGTATTGACGAGTTTAATCAACGTATCGAGCGCGCTCAGACTCTCATGAAAGCGCAGGGAATCGATGCTATTTACCTTAATGCGGGTACGAATCTTGAGTACTTTACAGGGTTGCGTTGGTACCCGAGCGAACGGTTAGTGGGGGCAATTATCCCAGTTGAAGGTACACCGCGGCTTATTGCTCCGGCTTTCGAACTCGGTTCACTAAAGCAAGCGATGCAGGTCCCCCTTGAGCCATTACTGTGGGAGGAGCATGAATCGCCCATTGAGCTGATGGCAAGCACGTTAAAGGACACGTTCGGCGCTAAATTAAGGCTGGGCATTGACGAGTCAACGGCCTACAGTTTCGTCGCTCGACTGGAGGAATACGTCCCGGCACAGCAGTTATGTGATGCCAAAACGGTTATTGCTGAATGTCGAATGCACAAGTCAGAGGCCGAACTTGCACTCATTCAAACTGCCATGGATATGACGATTGCTGTTCATCGCGCGACAGCATCGATGCTGAAAGAGGGGATGAGTGCGACGGAAGTGCGGACATTCATTGATGAAGCACATCGTCGAGTTGGTGCTTCGGGCTCTTTTTTCTGTATCGTCCTATTTGGTCAAGCAACCAGCTATCCGCACGGCGTACAGCACGAACAGTACTTGAACGCTAACGACTGGGTGTTGATTGATACAGGTTGCAAGTTGCATGGTTATCACTCTGATATCACGCGTACGTACGCTTTTGGTGAAGCGACGTCTGAGCAACGTGAGTTTTGGCAATATGAGCGTCAATTGCAACAAGTCGCTTTTGACTCGGCGCATCTAGGCGAGCCATGCTCTAGCGTGGATGACGCAGTGCGGCAGGAGCTTGCTCGCTTATCCCTTAAACCGGATTATCAGCTACCGGGAGTGCCTCATCGAACAGGGCATGGTATCGGCATGGACTTACACGAATGGCCTTATCTAGTGGGCGGAGACGAAACACCTTTAGCGCGCGGTATGTGTTTTAGTAATGAACCCATGTTAATACAGCCAGAACAATTTGGTGTCCGGTTAGAAGATCATTTTTATATGACCGATGAGGGACCGAAATGGTTTACTGAGCCCTCTCGGTCGTTGGATGATCCGCTTAACCTAGAGTAATTAGTCCGCAGGTGCTAGCAGCAGCTGCTGACCTAACTGAGTAACTGGGCGTGCCTGGTTACTCAGTAGCACGACGCCGCGACGTCCATCTAATGTAAATCCAACATAACTGGTGAACCCCGCTGTTTGACCGTTGTGCCAAGCCCATTCTTGTTGGCCGTTGCGTTGAATTAACCAACCCAGTGCCTGTTGCGTTTGTTGGCTGAGTGATTCGCGCGGTGCTAACACGGTCGCGACGGTTTCTGTTTGTGAGTCGGGCGGTTGCATCATCAGCTTCAAATAAGCAACCATATCATCAACCGTGGATACCACCGCGCCAGCACCCGCCATCGCATCGAAATACCAGTGTGGTGCTGAACGACCATCAAACCGATGTCCTTGAGCAAGCGCGTGAATATGCGCTTTAACATGCTCCTCATTTTCCAGAGCAAGATAACTATGGTTCATGTTTAATGGTCTAAATACGGATTCAGTGAGCAGTGTATCGAGCGATTGATGATGAAAAGCAACCAATGTTTCGGCGAGCACGGAGTAGCCAAAGTTAGAATACTGATAACCTACGGGTGATGCTAAATCGGTGTTGCGAAGGGCGTCCGATAACTGATTGAGGTGATAGTCTGCATACGGATTCAGATCGTCGTCGACGTCGAGGTTGGCAGGTAAACGCGGTAAGCCTGAAAAATGGGTAGCAAGCGAAACTAAACTGATTTCACTGACCGGTTTTGATAACTCGTCCCAAATGTTACCCAACTGCGCATCACTCGCTAATACTCCATTTGCCAAATCCTTAGCCAGTAAAAACGCCACCATGGTTTTTGTCACTGAACCAATCTCAAATTGAGCATCCGCAGGTACTTGGTGAGTAAATCGTTTTATTTGCCAGCGGTCATTATTATAAGTGATCACCGCGCCATCGACGTTGAACGCGGCAGGATCTAACTGTTGTTGAGTCGAAGCGGTCTTCGTTTGCTCAAGACACAAGGTAAGAGGTAGTTGCCCGCCCTGGGAAAACTGTCCTTGATAGCAATCTGATGATTCATCCTTGGTCACGGTGCCTGTGTATGATGCGCCAATCAGGCTAGAGCTAAAAGTAAGTTGTTGGTCACCGATGTTAATTTGATTAATTGGAATGCCAAAGGACTCTTGGGCTGGGCTATCGAGGGTCGCTAAGTACCCATCGGCGACAACCGCAATGTTAAGTTGTAGGGGTAATGTTGTGCGACTATTTATCTCTAACGTGCCTTTGTAGGCCCCTTCAAAACGCAGCCGTTGTTTGTCTTGGTTGTTTAAACGCGTCAGTTTAATTGGCGTCGCTTGGCCTTGCTGCCATTCACCGCTCAATACTTGGTCATCAACTTGACCGACAAATTGAGCTTTGAGCTTGTCAACTTTAATGGTCAGCTGATTATTATTCACAGTGACTGAGGACGCTGGGAAATCGTACATGCCTTGATTGGGACTGTCGATAAAGACGCTAATCTCACCGTCTGTATCTTGATTGATATCAAACCCTAATACGATAGAAGCACCGCGCCCAACTTCAAGCTCACCGCGCCAAATACCAGCAAAATCGCTGGCTGATACGAGTGGGGTCACAAAAACAAGAAAATAAAGTAGAAATCGTTTCATAAGGCAGAGTGGGCTTGTAAAAGTAATCCGTATGTTATCATTTAGTTTGTTTAATAAATCAACAAAGATCAAGTATCCCTTAAACTCTAATCGAAAAAATCTTTTAAGGTGACCGTTTTAATAACCTTGGGCTATTTACCCTCTGAGTGCTATAAATCTAATCAGTAGAAAGGTTCGTAGTTATCTCAATACAACGAAAAGAGGGAAGCGACATATGAGTTCAGGTAAATGTCCAGTCATGCACGGCAGTATGACAAACACAGGCAAAACGAACACCCATTGGTGGCCCAATTCACTTAAGCTCGAGATTTTACGTCAGCACGACACCAAAGCGAACCCGATGGATGCGGGCTTTAACTACGCAGAAGAGTTTAAAAAAATAAACTTGGAAGAGTTAAAGGAAGACGTAAAAAAATTGATGACCGACAGTAAGTCTTGGTGGCCAGCCGACTGGGGTCACTATGGCGGTTTTATGATTCGTATGGCGTGGCACTCAGCAGGTTCTTATCGTCTAGCTGATGGCCGCGGCGGTGGCGGTACAGGTAACCAAAGGTTTGCTCCACTAAACAGCTGGCCTGACAACGTAAGTTTAGACAAGGCGCGCCGTCTGTTGTGGCCGGTGAAAAAGAAATACGGCAACAAACTGTCTTGGGCTGATTTGTTTATTCTTGCCGGCACCATGGCCTATGAGTCAATGGGGCTCAAGGTGTTCGGTTTTGCCGGGGGACGCGAAGATATCTGGCATCCAGAAGAAGATATTTATTGGGGTAGTGAGAAAGAATGGTTGGATGCAACTAAGAACCGTTATGACTCCGATCAAGAGCGTGAGTCACTCGAGAATCCGTTAGCCGCCGTGCAAATGGGTCTTATCTATGTCAACCCAGAGGGTGTTGACGGTCAACCCGATCCGTTGCGTACTGCGAAAGACGTGCGTGAAACGTTCAAACGCATGGCTATGAATGATGAGGAAACGGTCGCTTTGACAGCCGGTGGTCACACGGTTGGTAAATGTCATGGTAACGGAAAAGAAGAGAATTTAGGCCCTGAACCTGAAGCAGCCGATGTGGAAGAGCAAGGCCTAGGCTGGCGCAACAGCGCTGGCAAGGGTATGGGACGTGACACAATGTCGAGCGGTATTGAAGGCGCTTGGACAACTCATCCTACTCAGTGGGATAACGGCTACTTCTACTTGTTATTCAACTATGATTGGGAACTTAAGAAAAGCCCGGCAGGCGCTTGGCAGTGGGAACCTATCGACATCAAAGAGGAAGACAAGCCCGTTGATGTAGAGGATCCTTCGATTCGTCACAACCCAATCATGACGGACGCCGACATGGCGATGATTAAAGATCCAGAGTATCGCAAGATTTCTGAGAAGTTTTACAATAATCCCGACTATTTTGCCGAAGTGTTTGCGCGTGCTTGGTTTAAATTGACGCACCGCGATTTAGGTCCAAAAGATCGGTATCTTGGAGCCGATGTACCTGAAGAGGATTTGATCTGGCAAGATCCAATCCCGAAAGTGGACTACAGCCTGTCTGATAGCGAAGTGGCTGAGCTCAAGAAAAAGCTACTTGAAAGCGGTTTAACCGATTACGAGTTGATTTCTACGGCATGGGATAGTGCACGTACATTCCGTGGCTCAGACTATCGTGGCGGTGCTAATGGCGCCCGCATTCGTCTTGCTCCACAAAAGGATTGGCACGGTAATGAGCCCGAGAAATTACAACGTGTGTTGGCGACGTTAGAGCGTGTTCGAAGCGAACTCGACAAGCCTGTAAGTATTGCTGACTTGATTGTTTTAGGTGGCACGGCCGCAGTCGAGAAAGCTGTGCACAAAGCAGGATACGATTTCACTGTCCCGTTCACGCCAGGGCGCGGTGACGCGACCGACGAGTGGACCGACGCTGAGAGCTTTGAACCACTTGAGCCCTTACACGACGGGTACCGCAATTACTTGAAGAAGGACTACCAAGTTCCAGCAGAGGAGTTGATGCTCGACCGTACTCAACTGATGGGGTTAACGGCACCTGAGATGACAGTGCTCGTCGGTGGTCTACGCGTACTTGGCGCGAACTATGGTGAATCCAAACATGGCGTTTTCACTGACCGTGTGGGCACATTGACCAATGACTTCTTTGTCAACTTGACTGATATGGAAAATGTCTGGAAGAAAGCGGGTGATCATTATGAAGTCCGTGATCGAGCGACTGATACGGTCAAGTGGACAGCCAATCGTATCGATTTGGTATTTGGTTCAAACTCAATTTTGCGTGCTTATTCTGAGCTGTATGCGCAAGATGATAACCAAGAGAAGTTTGTAAAAGACTTCATCGAAGCTTGGGTTAAGGTAATGGATGCTGATCGGTTTGATGTTAAAGCAGCTTAGTCTGCTTTAACCGCTCAGGCGTAAAAAAGCTCGTGCGTGAAGCACGAGCTTTTTTTATGCGTTTAAATACTGTGAACTGAATCGCGTTCGATCACCCGAGGCTCAAACACGGTCTGGATATTATCGAGTTTTTGTTGATAAATGTGTTTTAGTACCCAGCGCGCCGCCATGACGCCCATGCCGCCAATGGGATAATCAATGGTGGTCAATTTAGGGTACATATAATGTGAAAAATTCACATTATCAAACCCGATAATTGATAAATCCTCGGGCAGTCGCAGGCCCTGTTCGCGTGCCGTTGTGACAGCGCCTGCCGCCATTTCGTCGTTCGCACAAACGATAGCGGTGATGTCAGCATCAGCATGTAGTAGTGCAGCAACGCCTTTAACGCCACCGAGTTCATGAAAGTCGCCTTCGTAAAATAAGCTACTTTTGGATTCAATACCGTACTCGGCGAGGGCGCGCAGGTGACCAAGATAGCGCTGCTCCGCATCGTTTTTCCACATAGGACCCGATATGTAACCAATTTTACGGTGCCCGTTGCGAAGCAAATGCTGAGTGGCGAGGTAACCGCCGTGCTGATTGTTCAAAGTGACACAGCGATCGGACATGCTTTCGACAAATCGGTTGAGAATTACAAATGGCGTGCCGCCCTCATTAAGCTGGCGTAAGTAATCATCTGAGACCGCTTCAACGTGTAAAATAAGTGCGTCGCAGTTGCGACTTTTTAGAAAGGCAATACTTTCTTTTTCCAAACGTTCATCGCTGTGACCCGCAGCGATAATGACATGCTTTCCTGCACGTCTGAAAGCGGCCTCAATATCACTCAACAAAGTTCCAAAAAATGGACCGTTGAGTTCTGAAACCACAATACCAATGGAATTGGAGCGGCTCGAAGCCAAGGACTGAGCAATGGAGTTGGGGTGATAGCCTAGTTTATCCATGGCTTCAAGTACTTTGACTCGAGTTGCTTCACGCACCGGCGTATTATTATTAATCACGCGTGATACGGTTGCTAAAGAAACACCCGCCAGTTTAGATACTTCGTAAATGGTCGCCATATTATGAGTATTGCTCCAAGGCTTCTGAAATTTGTTGTACGCGTTTTTGCTTCAAGGTGTAGCGTAGCATGACCGCTGCCACCAGCAACGAAGCCAAGGCAGGCAAAATGGTAAAGGCGAGTTGAATGCCATGTTGTGCCTCTTCACTTTGAATTTGATTGGGGGTATAGCCGTAAAAAGCTAACCACCAACCACTAATGGCGCCACCTAGTGCAAGACCAAACTTAATAAAAAAGACGACCGATGAATACACCAAACCTGTGGCTCTTACGCCGGTCTTCCAATATCCGTAATCTGCAACATCTGCTATTTTTGCCCATAACATAGGCGTACCCATTTGCAGGAATAAGCCCCATAAAAAATACATGACAAAAGCGGCAACCAACTGTTCGGGACTCACCCAGAAGGCAGCAATACAAACAATAGCAGCGAGTATCTGAATACTAATGTAGGCATTGACTTTATCCATATATCGACACACATACTGGGCTAATGCGCAACCCATGATATTACCGACCATACCAGTGCTTACAAAGGCGGTCACTAGATCATCGCGCACAAGGTAATACTTAACATAGTAAACAGCGAGTGTATTTTTTAAAGCGATACCTGTCAGTACAAGCGCTGCTGCAACGGATAGTCGGCGCCATTGTTCATTCTGCCATAAGGTCCGAAGCGCCTGTCGAAACGAAAGATGTTGTTGCTTTGGTGGTCTGAGACGTTCTTTTGTACCCAAAAAGCATACAACAAAAAGTATCATTCCGAATATGCTCAACGTGACGATAGTGAGTTGATAGCCAATGACTGGACTACCATCGCCGAACCAATCGACCAGAGGCAACGTACAAGTGGTGACTAATAAGCCACCTAACATGCCAAGTACAAAGCGATACGATTGAATTGATACACGTTCCGATGGATCTTCCGTTAATACGCCACCAAGTGCGGAATAAGGAATATTGATCGCCGTGTAGGCCAACATGAGTAACGTGTACGTAATGTATGCATAAATAAGTTTACCGAAACCGTCTACTTCGGGAGTAGTAAACGCCAATACGCTGAAAACTGCAAAGGGTACTGCCATCCATACTAGGTAAGGGCGGAACTGACCGTGATGCGAGCGTGTCTTGTCGGTAAGTAAACCCATGAGTGGGTCGGTGACGGCATCGATAAGTCGCACAACGAGGAACATACTGCCCACAGCGGCGGCTGAGATACCAAAAATGTCTGTATAAAAAAAAGCCAGAAACAACATAACCGTTTGGAAAATGATGTTACTGGCTGTGTCACCTAAGCCGTAGGCTATTTTTTCGGTGCGACTTAGCATATATCCTCCACAGCGTGATGCTGTGATTGTCTAGCTAAGAAGAGTTTCTGTAAAGCTTTTGCACTGTTTTTAAATGTGCGCTGTTGTGTATTGTAGTCGACATAGATAATCCCAAAGCGTTGTGTATAGCCCTCTGCCCACTCAAAGTTGTCCATCAGGCTCCAGGCAAAATAGCCCCTGATATCCACACCGTGATTAATTGCGTCGTGAACCGCCAATAAATGGCTTTGAAAATAATCGATACGCATCACATCGTCAACTTCACCTTTATTACAGCTGTCGGCGGTCGCAATACCGTTCTCGGTAATGTAAATCGGTGGTAGGTTGTCATATTGGCGATCCAGTGTGAGCAAAATTTCAGTCAGCCCCTTCGCATAAACTTCCCAACCCATGGTGGTTAACCCGTCGCCCGATGCCGGCACATCACTGAAACCATGTTGTTGGTTGGCCTTAAATACGGTTCGGGTATAGTAGTTTACACCGAGAAAGTCGAGTGGCTGATTGATGATCGCCATATCGCCGGCATTTATTTGCGGACGATCCGTAACAGCCAATTGCTCAATAACATCGGGATAAGTACCGCTAAGCATTGGTTGTAGATACCATAAATTGTGGTACTGATGAGCAAATTCAGCAGCGTCGCGATCGGCTTGCTGCGAAGTCAGCGGATGACACGGGCTAAAATTAAGTACCACGCCTAACGCCGGCGCTTTACCATCAGCGAAGCTGTCGCGCAGGGCTTGTAATGCTAAACCATGTGCTAAAAGCAAATGGTGAGCAGCTTGACGTCCTTGTTTGCGACGTGAAGCATCACCTGCTTGAGGGCCTGGAGCATGAATACCTGCCTCATAACCTAAATATGCACTACAGAAAGGCTCATTCAGTGTTGCAATACTTGATACTTGGTGACCGAGTGCATCGGCTATCACACGCGCGTAATCAGCGAAACGATAGGCAGTTGCGCGATTTAACCATCCTCCTTGATCCTCCAAATACTGAGGTAGATCCCAGTGGTATAGCGTAATGTGAGATTGGATTCCGCGCTCCGCGAGTGCCTCAACGAGCTTGATATAAAAGTTTAAACCGCTTCGATTAATTTCACCATTGGCTTTGATTACACGCCCCCAAGCGATGGAAAAGCGATATGCATCAACGCCCAGCTCGCTAATTAGTTCAACATCTTCTTGCCAACGGTGAATGTGATCGCAAGCCACGTTGCCGTTACTGCCATCTTTTATCGTGTTCGGTTGCTCACAAAAGCTGTCCCAGATACAGGGTTCGCGGCCAGCAATATCGCCCTCAATTTGAAATGATGATGTAGCAACACCAAACGTGAAACTCGGATGGTTTAGTCGTGACTGATAAGGTAGCGTTATTTTTTTCATAAGAGTTCGCTCGCCAGGCAGGTTTTAATTGCCTTTGAATTAAATTATGCTATACATGAAAGCGCTTACATAATATTAGATGGTCTGATGGCTATCGTCAAAAAATAAAGCAAGAGGGAATTATGACAACTCCACAAACCTCAGCGTTACACGGGAGTGAACAACCGACCAACTATCGGTTTGCTCTGACTGCGCTCACATCACTATTTTTTATCTGGGGCTTTATTACCTGCCTCAATGACATTCTTATTCCATATTTGCGTTTGTTATTCGATTTAAATTACGCGCAGTCTATGTTGATCCAATTCTGTTTTTTTGGTGCTTACTTCATCATTTCAGTACCGGCAGGGTTGATGGTGGGTCGAATCGGATATAAGTCTGGGATTATCGTTGGTCTACTAACCGCGGGGGCAGGTTGTGTGCTGTTTTATCCCGCCGCACAGCTAGAAATTTACGGTTTATTTTTAGGTGCCTTATTTATTTTGGCTTCCGGGGTTACGATTCTACAAGTCGCAGCGAATCCCTATGTCACACGGTTAGGTCCAGAAAAGACCTCATCCAGCCGCCTAACGATGACACAAGCCTTTAACTCTTTGGGCACAACGGTAGCGCCGTTCTTTGGCACTTGGCTTATTTTTGGTGGTGTAGCCGATCCCGAGGTATCCGGTGTGTCAAAGGATACCGTTTCGTTACCTTACTTTATCTTAGCGGCAACACTCGTCGTTATGGCGTTGGTTTTCGTTCGGTTGAAGCTCCCCGCGATGGGCAAAGTCGACCAAGCGGCACCACTTCCAACTGGAGGCGGTGCATGGGGTCAAAAGCACTTGGTATTAGGAGCGCTGGGGATTTTTGTCTATGTCGGCGCAGAAGTCGGTATTGGCAGCTTTCTAGCGATTTACTTGTCACAAGACCACATTGGCGGAATGACGACATCGCAAGCCTCTCATTATATATCTTGGTATTTTGGCGGTGCTATGGTTGGACGTTTCATCGGAGCCGCCGTCATGCAGCGTTTTGCTGGCAATCGAGTGCTATTGTTTAACGCAACATGTGCGATATTGCTTGTTCTTACTACCATCTTGAGTTCAGGTGCCATCGCAATGTGGTCGATTCTATTTGTTGGATTGTGCAACTCAATTATGTTCCCAACGATTTTCAGTCTTGCATTACAAGGCTTGAAAGAAAGCACGGGTCAAGGCTCTGGCATTTTGTGTTTAGCTATTGTCGGTGGCGCGGTGTTGCCACTATGTCAAGGAGCGTTGGCTGATGCGGTAGGCGTGCAAACAGCCTTTATTGTGCCCCTTATGTGTTATGCCTACATCGCATACTACGGTTTCGCTGGCTATGTACCCCGTGCCTTTAAAAAAGCAAAGCAAACAGCTGAGGTGGCAGAATAATGAGACAAAAAAAATGGCTATTGGCTGCGTTACCCGCAGCCATTCTTTCGGCCTGTACGGCAGACACAGCAGCACCTACGAGTGAGGACTCAGTTTGGCCACAGTTGGATATTCCTGTTGCTCAAAAGCCAGCAATGGAACAACGTATTGATGCATTACTCGCCGAGATGACGCTCGAGCAAAAAGTGGCGCAGATGATCCAGCCTGAAATTCGTGACATTACTGTCGAAGACATGCGTCGTTACGGTTTTGGTAGCTACCTAAACGGTGGTGGAGCTTTCCCAAATAACGATAAATATGCCACACCGCAGGATTGGGTTGCTCTTGCAGAGTCAATGTATCAAGCTTCTGTTGATGATAGTGTCGATGGTATTGATATTCCTACGATGTGGGGTACTGATGCGGTGCACGGTCATAATAATGTATTGGGCGCAACCATCTTCCCTCATAATATTGGTTTAGGAGCCGCACGCAACCCGGCGCTTATCGAAGCTATCGCTGAAGTAACGGCGACCGAAGTGATGGTCACCGGGATAGACTGGGTGTTTGCGCCGACTGTTGCAGTGGCACGCGATGTGCGCTGGGGGCGCACCTACGAGAGCTACTCTGAGGATCCCGCGGTAGTGCGCGATTATGCAGCCTCAATTGTGCGCGGATTGCAAGGCCATGTGGATGGCGACTTTCTTTCAGAAAAGAATGTCATTAGCACGGTAAAGCACTTTATTGGTGATGGTGGTACGACCGACGGTATCGACCAAGGTAATACAGAAGTCGATGAGCAAACCTTATTTGATATCCATGCTCAAGGCTATGTGGGAGGCCTCGAGGCTGGCGCACAAACGGTGATGGCAAGCTTCAATCGGTGGAATGGTGATAAGATTCACGGTAGTAAATACCTGCTGACTGATGTCTTAAAAGAAAAAATGGGCTTTGATGGTTTTGTCGTGGGTGACTGGAACGGTCATGGACAAATTGAAGGCTGCACCAATGATAATTGCCCGCAAGCAGCAAATGCAGGGCTTGATGTCTATATGGTGCCAACCCAAGCTTGGAAACCGCTATACGAAAACCTCATAGCACAGGTAAAAGATGGCACTATTGCAGAATCTCGTATTGATGACGCAGTGCGCCGAATTTTGCGTGTAAAAATGCGTGCTGGGCTATTTGATAAGCCGTCACCCGCTAACCGTCCATTGTCGGGTAAAACCGAACTCATTGGTGCTGAAGAACACCGCGCAATTGCTCGTCAAGCCGTGCGAGAGTCTTTGGTGTTACTGAAGAACAACAACAACGTGTTACCGATAAAGCCGAACCAACGTGTGTTGGTTGCTGGACCGGCAGCCGATAATATTGGTCAACAGTCCGGTGGCTGGACGATAAGCTGGCAGGGTACGGGTAATACCAATGAAGACTTCCCAGGTGGCACGTCAATCTACGATGGCATCGCTGATGCTGTAAAACAAGCAGGCGGCGAAACTGAGCTTGCTGTTAATGGTGAGTATCAAGAAAAACCTGATGTTGCAGTGGTCGTTTATGGTGAAACACCTTACGCCGAAGGTAATGGTGATATTGACAATGTAGATTATCAACGCGGTAATGCGGTTGATCTTGAACTGTTAAAACGTCTTAAAGAGAAGGGTATCCCTGTTGTTTCGGTGTTTATCAGTGGTCGACCCATGTATGTGAACCCGGAGCTCAATGCTTCTGATGCCTTTGTAGCGGCGTGGTTACCTGGTAGCGAGGGCGCAGGCGTCGCGGATGTACTTGTGACAGATGCCGAAGGACAGACACGTTTCCCAATCTCTGGTCAACTGCCTTTTTCTTGGCCTAAGACGCCAACTCAGGGACGCTTAAACGGTGATGAGGCAAATTACGATCCACTGTTTAAACTCGGCTATGGTTTGAGTTTTGACGATAATGTAACCCTTGATCCGTTAAACACCGACTTTGCGACTGGCGACCAACCGTTAGAAATGGCGATCTTTGAGCGCTCGCCACAAGCGCCTTGGCGCTTGATGATAGGCAATAGCGCAAAGCGTATTGAAGTGACAAGCAGTATCCAGTCACTGAACGGCGTAAAAACTGAAACGTTTGATGATCAAGTTCAAGAGGATGCCCGACGCTTTATGTTTGAAGGCGAGGGTGCAAACTACTTTAGTTTTGTAAGTCCTTTCCCACGCGATTTGCGGGCGTATAGTGTCGAGGATGGCGTGTTGAGTGTGACGGTTAAAGCGAGTCCAGATAAGCCGCTGACATTGTCACTGAACTGTGGACCTGATGCCTGTGAGTTTAGTCAGAACATTGAAGCGTATCTAAATGAAGACTCAGCGCAACAATGGACCACGTTAAATTTCTCGGTTCAATGCTTGGAACAAGCCGGCGTAGACACGGCGAGTACGGGTGAAGTACTGCGTCTGGGAAGCTCTGCAGACAGCCATGTCAGTATTCGCGATGCGCGCTTGCAAGTCACCAAAGCCATAAACGATGAAGTGCTATGTTTGTCGGAAGACGTTAATTAGTTCGCTCATTAATCGGTGATAGGGCAAAAGCAAAGGCCAGCTAATAACTTAGCTGGCCTTTTTAATGGGTGTTGCTTGTTGGTCCAGGGAAGACAACAAGCAACTGAGTTACGCAAGCTTAGAAGGTGTAACGTGCACCGACTGCGTAACGCGGACCGTATTGACGTGCGAATAAGAACTGCTCTTCGTAGCGTCCGTAACCTTCTTCGGTTTCGTTGTTGAGGTTAATACCTTCAAAGAATACCGTTAGCTTTTCAGTCACGTCATAGTTAACACTTAAGTCCCACTGTCCATAAGACTTAGCGAATTGTGGTGGCGCATCAGAAGAGCCCTGTGCCTGACCAACACCAATCAGGTAGCTATCACGCCACGCGTATGTAGCGCGGATAGACCAACCATCTTTCTCGTAGAATGCTTGGAAGTTAGCTGAGTCACTTAAGCCTGTAAGCGGTGCTTGCTGCTCAAGGCTGGTTACGTCAAAACGCACATCGCCATCGACGAACGTTGCGTTAGCAGCTAAACCAAATCCAGAGCGTCCAAAGAGGTGTTGCGCCGCAATTTCGAAACCGTCGACGCTCTTACTATCGGTATTGCTTGGACGGCTAATACTCCACACAATTAACGGGTCGTCTGCGTTCGGCTCAATAGCACCATCCGCATTGCCGTAACCGTTGGCTATCATTTGCTCAAAAATCGCCGTGCTGGTGGCTTGCTCACCGCGCGCTTCAACATCAGCGACAGCTTGCTGATAGCGAGGCCCTTCAAAGATGTCACGCAAACCTTCTACCGTCGTTTCGGTGATGGTGGTTTGAACAAAGTTATCAACATCCTTCTTAAAGTAACCAACCGATGCATAGCTACCTTCGCCATAATAATATTCAATGGCTAAGTCGAGGTTGGTTGACTCAAATGGCAACAGGTTAGGGTTACCTGAGCTACCTGTGCGAGCACCCGGTTTTGGACTTGCTGATAAACTGCGACCACCGGCTAATGCGCCTAATGGTGCACGAGAGATGGTTTTGCCTGTTGAGAAGCGACCAATCAATTGATCAGTAAAGTTGACCTTCAAATCGAGCATTGGCAAGAACACGTCGTGTTCACCGGTTTGCGTCAAGAAAGTCGCATCACCTTCTTCATATTGCATGATCCACTCTGAAGCACTGACCCAGTTGACTTGCTGTTCTACTCGTTGACGCACTGTACTGGTAACATCCGTTGTTTCATAACGAACACCGACATTGAGCTCCGTTGGAAACGCACCGAGCGAGAATTCCCATGATGTTTGCAAGAAGATAGCATCTGTTTTCTCACGTACGTAGCTTTGGCTATCAATACCGTCATAGTAGGCATCGGCTACAAACTCATCAGCACCCATGAGATCTTCGGTCAAATAGGCCACATGACGCGCAAGCGCTTCGTTGTAATCGTAGGTGTAATAATAGTTTTGCGCGAGGTCAGAACCGCCACCTTCAAATTCGTCTAGGAAACCACTGGTGTCATGGTATTCGAACATACCGTCTGGGAATATTTCGGCGAAACTAGGACTGAAGCCGGGCCCACCGCGTAAACCACTCCAAGCTTCGTAACCGCTCATATCTTGGTCGGTGCGTGAAATACCCGCTTTCACAGAGACCAGAGGAATATCCAACACCGAATTATACCAAGTACCTTCAATCTGATACTGTTTTACGTTGGATTCGCCTGGAGAGTGGATGAATTGACCAAAGTTAGAGCCAATTTCGTTGGGTGCTAGCACCGAAGTCCCATTGTTCCAAAGTACGCTCGCTTGCGGAATTTCGCCGTTGCGATAATCGTAGAATTTGGTTTGCAACTGGTCAGAACCCATAATGATTTGACCATTTGAACCGAGACCGGGATCTGCACCGTTGTCGATGCTGTTGCTTGAGTCATGGGCATCGACCCAAAGTCTAAAGTCGGGCGTGATGTCCCATGTCAGGTTTAAACCGACGGAATCCGCCTCGATTTCAGTGGTATCCCAGTTTGCGGTAAATGAGGCATCATTACCTGCGATATCGGCATAAACCGCTGTACCGTTCTCATCTAAGATATAGGAATTGATGTTACCACCAAATTCGTTCCATATACCCCAGCCAAAGCCGACGCGACCCGACGTTCGGCGTGAACCGGTGTAGTCGGCAGTCAGTACCATGGTATCGGTCGGTGCAAACTGTAGCGTCACTTGACCGTTAGTACGTTCGTTTTGAACGTCGGTAAAGCCATAGTTCATATCTTTAGGAAAGAAGTGGTTGCCGATACGCTCACCATCCTCGCCGATGGGGCGAGGATCAACATAGTCCCCTTCGTCAAGGTCAGGTAAACCGACATTCGCCTGCCAACCTTGTATATTGGCGTACTGTTGGCGGAAGTCACGGCGTTGCTGGGAAACCGAGAAAGCGATACCGAACGTATCATCGGCAAACGTATTACTGTACACCGCAGCCAGTTCTGGCGTCACGCTATCGCCTTTTTCGACTGAGCTATCGTGCAGGGCTTTGCCCATGATTACGAACTTTTGTCCTGAGTGCTGGAATGGGCGAGTAGTAACAATATTTACCGTTGCTCCTAAACCACCACTGGGTGTATCAGCCCGTGCAGTTTTATACACTTCAAGTGCTGTAACTCCCTCAGACGAAAGGGCTTCCATATTGTAAGAACGACTAAAGCCAGTGCCTGGCATTTGCCGGCCATTGAGGGTGATCAAGTTAAACTCTGGGCCAAAACCACGTACGGTTATTTGGCTACCTTCGCCATCATTGCGACTCACCGAGACACCGGTAATACGCTGCAGTGATTCTGCCAAGTTGGTATCTGGGAATTTACCCATTTCCTCAGCAGAAATCGCGTCGACAACACCGCTTGACTGGCGTTTAAAGTCAGTTGAGCGTGCTAAGCTACCGCGAATACCACTGACATTAATGACTTCAATGGATTCATCTTTGGCTTTTTCTTCGTTATCTTGTCCTTGATCTTGCGCATATACAGGAAACGCCAGACCCGCGGTCAGTACGAGAGACACTGCCGTCGCAACAGGACTTATGCTAAACGTCATTGGTTTTTTCATTGTTCTATCCATTTCTGTTTGTCGTACTGCTTAGAAGTTATCGATGACTAAGTTATCGACTTGATACTCAGCACCGAGCGACTGACCCCAGGTCGGGAAAATCATAATGGTTTTGATATCGCTAATATCTAAACCTGCGTCAAACAGTGATTGCAGGGTAAAGTTATATGTCGCCCATTCACCTGCTACTGGCTCTTCGCCGTAGTTACCGCTGGCCAGAGGCACTTCCACGAATATTTTGCTATCGCTCGATTCAACTTTAAATAACCACTGTGCGTCAGCACCTTCCGGCTGACTCATAACCCGAATATCAAAACTGATTGCACCGTTAGCTAACATCGCTGAAGCGTCAAAAGAAACCTCGTCCTTCGCTTGGAAACCAAGTACCGTATCAGGGGTACTTTGAATGACGAACTCAGTGACTTGTCCATGATCATCGCCACTATCGACGACGCCAGGTTTGGAACCGGCACAGCAATCAAACAGGTTCCAGTCTTCGTTCAAGGACTCTTCGAATATCGCCAAACCTTCTTGCCCAGCACTAGGATTATAAATGCGTGCCTCATCAACACGATAGACAGCGCCTTCACCGGTGTCCCAAGCAGGGTACATCATGACAACGTCAATGGCAGAGAGGTCAAAACCTTGATTGGCGATTTCTTGCAAACTAAAGGTATAGGTTTGCCATTCACCCACGACCGGCTCTGCGCCACCGCTACCCTCAGTGAGGTCAAGTTCAAGCGCTGATTTCGCGTTGTTGGATTCAATCTTGAATTTCCAAACAGCGTCAGGATTAGAGGGTGACTCGACGACTTTTAAATCGAACTGAACCACACCTTCGACCATTAGGGCGCTCGCATCAAACTTGATACCTGAATCTTCCGGTGGCTTAAAGCCCAATACTGCGGGTTCCGCGCCAACAGAAAACTCCGCGACATTGCCACGTTCTTCATCAGTAACAACAATGGGCGTCGTACCGCCACAACAGTCCCACATGGGCCAGTCAGGGTTTTCGCTGTCACCGAATAAAACCAGTTCAGGCGATGCCGCTTCTGGTGATACGATCTCGGCGTTAGTAACAAGGTATTCAGCACCATTACCCATATCCCATGTCGGGAAGATCATTAACACATCGATTGCTGAGGCTTCTTTTAAGCCGGCGTCGACCAATGCTTTAATTGGGAAGGTATAAGTTTGCCATTCGCCGACTGTTGGAGCGACACCTTCTTCGCTCGCAGTTAGCGGCAGTTGTCCTGCGTATTGACCGTCGTTGTTTTCAACTTTGAACAGCCATTCTGCGCCGCCGTTACTGGGTGGCGTTACCACTTTTAAGTCAAAGGTGAAATAGCCTGAATCGATGATTTGTGAAGCATCGTAAGGTTGTGGCGAAACGGTTTCGT
Source organism: uncultured Idiomarina sp. (assembly GCF_964010655.1). NCBI lineage: Bacteria > Pseudomonadati > Pseudomonadota > Gammaproteobacteria > Alteromonadales > Idiomarinaceae > Idiomarina > uncultured Idiomarina sp. The sequence goes on along the minus strand of NZ_CAXGLS010000020.1, from coordinate 15,237 downwards.
CTTCAATAAATGCTTCGCGACTTACAAAGCCATTTACAGTCGGTGTTTCGTTGACCACAAACTTGTAAACATCACCTTTGTCGGCATCACTGATCAACTCGGGGGTTGAACCACCACAGCAATCCCATGCAGGCCACGCTGGATTAGGCGTGCCGTCAAAAATGGTTAACGTGTCGGGGATAGTTGTACTTGGAGGTACTGGAATAGGGGCTTTACCTGTGACAAGGGTTTCTTCGTCTTTATAACCCGCACGAACGGTTTCACAACCTTTACCCGTATCCGGGTTTTGTGAGCATTGGAATACGCGAATATAGTCGATTTCTAACGTTTGACCTTCTGCGAAAGCGCTTTCATCTATGCCCGTGTTATTCGTATTTTCTGGCCAGTCTCCGCCGACTGCAAGATTCATGATGAGGTAAAAACGTTGGTCAAATGGCTCAGGACCATAGGCAACTTCCAGCTCACCTGTACTCTGATTATAAAACTCGGTATACCAACCTTGATGATTCAAACCAATGGCTTCACCTTTGCTGTTATAGCGAACCGTGGATTCCATTTGAGTTGCATACAGATAATCGTCTACGTACCAACGAATTTCGCCTTCTTGCCATTCGATAGCATAGGTGTGGAAAGCATCTGCTGGATTACCTTCTACCGCGTATGACTTGCCCGAAGAATCGTTATCAGGCCATTCGCTACCATAATGAAGGGTACCGTGGACATTGTTCTCAACGTTACCTTCTTCGTCGGTCGTTTTGAGGTTAACGGCTTCGACAATATCGATTTCGCCAGATTTCGGCCAAGTACCATAGACTGAATCGGTTGGCATCATCCAGACTGCGGGCCAACTACCTTGCCCGGACGGCATTTTTGCACGTACTTCGATACGGCCGTACTTGAAGTCACCTTTCATTTTGCTGTTTAAACGTGCTGATGTATATGGTTTCTCAGCACCTTCTCCAGCGGGTAGGGCAACTATTTTCAAAGTATCGTCGGAAACATACGCATTGTCAGGACTGTCGGTGTAGCATTGTTGCTCATTATTGCCGCCACCTTGGCAGTTGACTTCAAAGTTCCATTTACGTTCGTCAATACTGTTACCGTCGAACTCGTCACTCCAAACAAGTTCCCAGTCCTCAACGGGAGCAGTAGTATCAATTTGGGTGTAGTCAGTGTTGGTTTCGACACTGTCGCCACCACACCCCACTAAGCCGAGCGCTACGAGCGCTGCGGCAATAGGGCGTAATTTTGTTGTTATCGGGTTCATAATTGAATTCCTGATTCATCGTTCTTGTTGTACGGCTGCGTAGAAAATGTAAGCGCTTTCACAAATTAGAACAAAAAATTAACAACGTCAATGTGTGGTATTAACTTCTTGTTTAGAATTTGTGACAACCTTTTTGGACGCCGCATTCATCAGAGCTATTGTATTATCAAGCATACGATTACTAAAGCCCCACTCATTGTCGTACCACGCCATCACTTTAACTAACCGTCCATTGACCCGAGTTTGGCGCGCATCAAAAATACTCGAATGATCATTATGATTGTAGTCAGAGGAGACCAAAGGTAACTCGTTGATCGCCAAGACCTGGCTCATAGGCGCTTGGTTTGTAGCGGCTTTAACGATAGCGTTCACCTCTTCTACGGTTGTATCACGTGCTGCGATAAAGTTGAGGTCCACTAAAGACACATTCGGGGTCGGGACACGCACAGCCAAACCATCAAAACGACCCTGTAACTCGGGAATAACGAGTCCAACCGCGGCAGCTGCGCCTGTTTTTGAGGGAATCATGTTTTGTGCAGCTGCTCGGGCACGTTGTAAGTCGCTGTGATAGGAGTCAGTTAAGCGCTGATCGTTAGTGTATGCATGCACGGTGGTCATCAAACCGGACTCAATACCCAGGGATTCGTGCAGTATTTTCGCCACCGGTGCCAAACAGTTAGTTGTGCAGGAGGCGTTCGAAATAATATCCATGTCTGCTGTTAGTATTTCATCATTAACACCGAACACGACGGTCGCATCAACGTTTTTGCCTGGTGCAGAGATAATTACTTTTTTTGCGCCAGCATCAATGTGTGCTTTGGCTTTATCGCGTTCCGTGAATAAGCCTGTACATTCTAGTACAACATCAATGTTTAGTGCCTGCCAGGGTAGCTGGCTCGGATCACGCTCAGCGTAAACACTGACAGTATGGTTATCTATCGACAAGCTATCGATGCCAGCTTGCACTTGCGCAGCAAATCGACCGTGCACCGTGTCAAATTGAAGCAGATGTGCAAGTACATCGGGTGAGCCAAGGTCGTTAATCGCGACGAGCTCGATATGGTCAGTCAGACCTCGTTCATAAAGAGCGCGTACAATATTTTTTCCGATTCGTCCAAAACCATTAATTGCTATACGAATGGGCATAACTACTCCTAACTATTCTTTTGTTGTGGTTTGTTTGCTGTAACGGGAGCCCTTGAGACCCTCTTTTACACGCGCGAGTTTTTCTCTAAATTTAGGGCCTCGTTGCAATGTGTAACCGGCAATGATCGCGTCAATGAGTACCAACTGAGCGATACGAGAGGCCATTGGCATATATTGGTCGGTATCTTCGGGCACGTTTGTCGACACAGTAAATTGACAGTTTTCGGATAGCGGGCTATTCGGTGCCGTTATACCGATGACCGTTGCCTTGTTGTTGTGTGCTATGGCGGCTATTTCACAGAGTGCCTTGGTGCGGCCCGTGTGGCTTATGCAAACAAGGACGTCATTAGGTTCGCTATTAATAGCCCACATACGTTGGACCAGTGGATCATCTGAAAACACCGATGGCGTATCAAATCGGGCAAATTTGTTCTGTGCGTCGTGGGCGACAGAGGCGGACGCACCGAAACCAAAAAATGCGATTTTTCGAGCACTCACCATGGCTTCAACGGTGGCAGCAATAGGGCGGCTATCCAGCGACTGCCGCGCAATACTCAACGCATTTAATGTTGAGTCAAAAATCTTCTGTGTGATTTGATCAACATTGTCGTTCTCTTCGATATCGCGGTTCACGTACGGCGTACCTTGCGCCAGACTTTGTGCTAGCTGTAACTTAAAGTCAGGATAGCCTTTGCATCCCAAGCGACGACAAAATCGATTGACGGTCGGTTCACTGACACCCGCCAGAGCCGCCAAACTGGCAATGCTTCGGTGGATGGCCTGCTCGGGCTCATGCAAAATCAGCGCAGCCACTTTGCGTTCAGACTTGCTGAACTGACTCTGCTCTGACGAGATACGGTTAATCAAATCCATATGTTTTACGACTCATTATGTAATTTAGTTACGAAATTATTTGTTATATTGACAAAGTTATCACCCTTAAACTAGTCTAAATGTAGTAAAGTTACAAAAACAAGCAACTAAAATTAATCGAGGCATGCATGACAGACAGTTTGCAACGCAGTGATTTAGTGTTATTCGGGGTGCTGGGTGACCTGTCACGGCGCAAATTAATTCCTGCACTTTTTCAATTAGATCGCAGTGGGTTATTGCATCAAGAGAGTAAAATTATTGGTGTCGCCAGAGAGGAATTAAGTGCCAGCCAGTTTGAAGAGCGCGTTAAGGAAACGCTGCAAACGTTTGTGTCTAGTGATGAATTAGTTGACGATGTGTTGGCACGTTTTTGTAAGCGCTTTCATTATGTTGAAATGGATTTTTCTCAAGATGAAGCTTACCAAGCACTCAAAGCCTCGACCTCCGACGAGGTCGATCGCGTGTTTTATCTCGCTACGCCACCTAGTCTGTATGCCACGATTTGCGCCGGCTTAAGCCGCCAGTCACTGATTCATGACAGTACGCGGGTTATTCTGGAAAAACCTATCGGTCACAATTTAGCTTCTTCACAAACGATTAACCAAGCGGTGGCGCAGTACTTTCAAGAGAGTCAAATCTATCGAATCGACCATTACCTCGGTAAAGAAACCGTATTAAATTTGCTCGCGCTACGTTTTGCCAATGCACTATTTGCTTCCAACTGGGACAACTCGGCTATTGACCATATTCAGATTACGGCTGCCGAGAAAGTGGGTGTCGAAGGGCGTTGGAGCTATTACGATGACGCGGGTCAGTTACGTGACATGGTGCAGAATCATCTACTGCAAGTGCTCTCGCTCATAGCAATGGAGCCACCCTCTCGGCTTGATGCAGAGAGTATTCGTGAGGAGAAGTTAAAGGTCTTGAAAGCTCTACGACCGATTGATACGTCAAACTGCAAAGATGTTTCGGTACGAGGTCAGTATCAAGGTGGTTTTATCGGTGAGCAAAAAGTACCGGGTTATTTGCAGGAAGAGGGCGCTCGCGAGAATAGCGATACAGAAACCTTTGTCGCCCTAAAAGTCAATATTGATAACTGGCGTTGGTCAGGCGTTCCATTCTATTTGCGTACAGGCAAGCGCATGCCAGAAAAACGCAGTGAAGTCGTCATTACATTTAAGAAACAGCCTCACAACATCTTTAGCGATACAACCGCAGATTTACAGCCCAACAAATTGGTTATTCGCCTCCAACCCGACGAAGGTGTGGAAGTGCAAATGTTGAATAAGATCCCGGGCCTTGGCAAACAAATGCACCTAAAGGCGACCACACTGGATTTAAGTTTTGATGAAACGTTCGAGAAAAAGCGTATTGCCGATGCTTATGAGCGACTCATGCTCGAGGCAATGCAGGGTAACCAATACCTATTTGTGCACCGTGACGAGGTCGAGTATGCATGGCGTTGGGTCGATGGCATTCTCGCTGCATGGGAACAAAACGAACAACCACCAAAACCTTATCACGCAGGCACCTGGGGACCTGTATCCGCCGTTTCTTTATTAGCGCATGACGGAAGACAGTGGGATGAATAAAATAGAGGGAATCAACGTGAATACTTTTGATAGTAATCAGGCATTATCGAGTTCATTGAGTAAACGTATCGCAGAACTTCTTTCACACGCGATTGAAGAAAAGGGCGAAGCGACCTTAGTGGTATCCGGTGGACGCACACCGAAACCTTTATTTGCTGAGCTTAATGAACAGTCTATTGATTGGTCAAAGGTCACTATATTGTTGGCTGACGAACGCTGGGTGCTACCCGATTCAGACGACAGTAATGATAAGCTGATAAAAACCTGCTTGTTAAAAAATAAAGCGGCGGCTGCTAAGTACGTTAGCCTGTTTACAGGCCATGATCACGCTGAAAATGCTGCTAAAGCATTAGAAACCAGAATAGCGAGTTTACCCACATTTGACGTGGTAGTGTTGGGCATGGGTAACGACGGGCACACCGCTTCACTCTTTCCATGTTGCGAGCAACTTGAAGCTGGGTTAACTCAGCCGCAGGCACTGATTGCGACGCAGCCAACAACGGCACCTTATACACGACTGAGTTTAACCAAACAGCGCCTGTTGAACAGTCATAATGTGTTTTTCCACATTACGGGCGATGATAAATGGTCGGTATTGCAAACAGCGCTTGAGCAACCTGATCCGAAAAAATATCCGATTAGTGATTTTGTTCACGCGGGAACAACGCCTATTAATGTTTACTATTCAGCCGCGTAAGAGGTGCTTATGAATCCGGTAGTAGAACGCGTAACGCAGCGTATTGAAGCGCGCAGCGAAGCAACACGTCACGCATATCAGGAGCGCATGAAACATGCGCGGCGCAAAGGTCCGCATCGTAGCGCTTTGTCATGCGGTAATTTAGCGCATGGATTTGCTGCTTGTGGGCAATCGGACAAAAGTGAGCTGCGCAGCTTGACGAAAGCTAATATTGGTATCGTGACAGCGTATAACGATATGCTATCAGCTCACCAGCCTTACCATGATTATCCGGAAAAGCTAAAAAAGGCGATTCGTGATGTTGGCAGCGTCGCACAAGTCGCAGGCGGTGTGCCCGCTATGTGTGACGGGGTTACGCAAGGACAACCGGGCATGGAGTTGAGCCTACTGAGTCGCGACGTCATTGCCATGGCAACCGCAGTGAGTTTGTCACACAACATGTTTGATGGCGGCTTGATGCTTGGCATTTGCGATAAGATCGTACCCGGTCTTTTGATCGCTGCATTGAGCTTTGGTCATATGCCATTTATTTTCGTACCTGCCGGTCCCATGCCGTCGGGTATTTCTAATAAAGAAAAGGCGCGTATCCGCGAGCTGTATGCGGAAGGTAAAGTTGATAAGGAACAGTTACTTGACGCTGAATCTGCATCTTATCACTCGGCGGGAACGTGCACGTTTTACGGCACCGCCAACTCGAATCAGCTGGTCATTGAGATGATGGGGTTGCACCTGCCCGGCGCGTCGTTCGTGAATCCTGGCAGTGAACTGCGTGAGCAATTGACTCGTGCCGCTGCGCAGCACGTCACGCGTATCACCGATCTGGGAGCCGATTATCGGCCTATCGGCGAAATTGTGACGGCTAAGACTATTGTAAACGGGATCATTGGTCTGTTGGCAACAGGCGGCTCGACCAACCACACCATGCACCTTGTAGCGGTAGCAAAAGCCGCAGGTTATCAAGTCGATTGGAATGATTTCGCTGAATTATCCTCGGTTACGCCGTTATTGACCCGAATATATCCCAATGGACAAGCGGATATTAATCACTTTCAACGCGCCGGCGGTATGCCGTTCTTAATTCGTGAACTATTGCGAGCCGGTTTATTACATAACGACGTTGAGACGGTTGTCGGCCACGGGCTCGACAAATATCAGCAGCGCCCAACGCTCACCGAAGAAGGGCAACTGACCTGGGTCGATATTGCTGAAGAATCGCTCGACGAAGACGTTTTACGACCGCACACCCAAGCATTCAATAAGCATGGAGGCTTAGAGGTCCTGTCTGGTAACTTGGGTCGTGCGGTCATCAAAACATCCTCTCTACCTGAGGGCATCAAACCGATCACTGCACCGGCAGTGGTGTTTACCAGCCAGCATGAACTGGTTGATGCATTCAAAGCGGATAAGCTCAACAAAGATTGTGTAGTCGTTGTGCGTTATCAAGGACCCAAAGCTAACGGTATGCCTGAGCTGCATAAGCTAACGCCATCACTGAGTGTTCTACAAAAGCGCGGTTACCACGTGGCTTTAGTCACGGATGGGCGTATGTCAGGCGCATCAGGGACAGTGCCTGCGGCTATCCACGTAACGCCTGAAGCGGTCGATGGAGGGGTGATCGCGAAGATCAAGGATGGTGACTTGGTTAGCGTTGACTTTGAAAATGCCCGTTTAGAGGTCCTTGTTGACGAGAATGAACTCAATGCGCGTGATATAGTCGCGCCAGATTTATCAGAATATCAATTTGGCATGGGACGAGAGTTGTTTGGCAACTTTCGAGCTAATTTGAGTGGCGCTGAGTCAGGCGCATCCGTGCTCTTTAGGGAAGATCAGTAAATGGTAAATGACTCACAACTCGACCTAAGCACGGAATTTGCCGTGGTCGCAGATATTGGTGGTACCAATGCGCGTTTCGGTCGTATCAACTTAAAAACCTTTGAACTCGATCGCATACAAGTGTTTCCTTGTGCGGATTATTTGAATCTAACCGATGCGCTCATTGCTTATCGTGAGCAACAAGACGTTGCGTTAGAACATGTAGCGATTGCCATTGCTTGTCCGGCAGAGGGTGACTCGATTCAAATGACTAACCACCACTGGCAGTTTTCCGTGCGTGGTACGCGTGAAGCACTGGGATTAACCAGTTTTATCGTATTAAACGATTTTGCGGCCGCTGCGATGAGCTTGCTGACACTCGATAAAAGCGAGATGAAGAAAATCGGCGGCGGTAAAAAGGTGGAAACGGCTCCCTGTGCTGTACTTGGCGCAGGTACCGGTCTCGGTGTGGGACATTTGGTGCACATGCCTAACGGTGATGTAATGCCGTTGCCGGGTGAGGGCGGGCATGCGGATTGGGCGCCACTTAACGAAAAGGAATGGGCGATTCACGAATTTCTGGCACGTCGTTTTGATGGTCGGGTATCAGCAGAACGTCTTCTTTCCGGCCCCGGCATTGAAAACCTTTATCAAGCCATTGCGCACTACCACGACAGAGCAGTACCGCCGTTGCGCGCGAAGACAATTGGAGCGCGCGCTTTAACTAACTGCGATGCGATAGCGACAGAGACCGTCAATCAGTTTTTTGCCAGCCTGGGTAGTTTTGCAGGCAACCTTGCGCTCACCCTTAACACTCGCGGCGGTGTGTATATCGCAGGAGGCGTGGTACCCAAACTACTGCCACTCATGGCCGCTTCCGAATTTAGAACACGATTTGAACAAAAAGGTCGTTTCTGTAATTTAGCCGAGTCGATTCCCTGTTATGTGATAACCGCCGAACATGCGGGCATGCGCGGCGTGGCACAGTACTTAAAACAAACATTGCGTAAAGCACCAGCGACAGCTGATATCGATTGAGGACTCTGATGAACTATTCTGCTAACGATATTCTTAATGCGTCGAGCGTTATACCTGTGATTGTCATTGATGACATTCAACAGGCTGTGCCGCTCGGGAGAACACTCTGTAAGCAAGGCTTTAAAGTGTTGGAAGTAACCTTAAGGACGCCCGCTGCGTTACACGCGATTGAGGAAATGCGCCGCGAGCTCCCCGATGCTATTGTTGGCGCGGGTACCGTTACAAACATCACTCAGCTGACCCAAGTGCAAACGGCCGGTGCACAATTTGCGATAAGTCCAGGTGCCACGCCCGCTTTATTAGAGGCAGGCAAGGGCGCTGATATTCCATTGATTCCCGGCATTGCAACCGTATCCGAATTAATGATGGGGATCGAGTACGGCTATGATCGGTTTAAGTTGTTCCCGGCTGAAGCCGTTGGCGGCGTAAAATTATTGAAATCGATTCATGGACCGTTCCCTGACATTCGCTTTTGCCCCACAGGCGGTATCAACGAGAGCAATTACCAAGACTACCTCGCGTTACCTAACGTAAGTTGCGTGGGTGGCTCATGGATCATGCCTAAGTAATGTTGCAACTGGGTTATCTGTATTCCAGGTAACCCACATCTATTGACCCTTCCTATTGCATGGGCAACCTACGAACCGCTACTATAAGGTACGCTTTTGCCCTATTCGTCAACCAAGGACGTATTCATGCCCGCCGATACTCAATTAACGGTCAAACAAGCCCAACAAATTGCTAAGTTACAGACTCAATTTAATCAGGGCCTCGATGCACACTGGCCGATAGCGCCAAAACTGGCCCGTGATGATTTCGCGGCTGTCATTGTGGAGCTTGGTGAACGCTATGAACACCTTGGCTACAAGTGGTGGAAAAAGCAAACCGTCGACCACGCCCAAGCCAATATGGAGTTGATTGATGTGCTGCACTTCGCGGTGTCTGACGTTATCGAAATTTTGGTAGAAGATGACAGTGCCAGTCCAGTTGAGACAGCCGCACTTAAGCTCGCTGAAGCGAGTATTCGCGCACATGCTGATGAAGCTCGAGACGCCCGGTGGTTGTTGCGTCAAACTGCGTTAGAAGGACGCCCAGACTTAAACCGTCCGTTGTGCTTTGGTAATGAATCATTGACGCAACTATTTAGCATGTTATATCAAGCCTACGGTAGTGCGGAAGCTGTTTATATCAGTTACGTAGGGAAAAATGCGCTGAATCATGTACGCCAACAACGGGGCTATAGAGAGGGCAGTTACATTAAGATGTGGCGAGAGGAGGAGGATAACCAAGTGATGATGCGTTTGCTACTCGACAGTGCTGACATCCTGAAGAGTGATTCACCGCTTGACGATGCAATATCCCTTTTACTCAATTACTATGACACCCATGTTGCGTAGGCCGCGCATCATACGCGATTAACCCAGCACTATGGGCGCGTGCCATAACATTTTGGAAACCGCTTGCAACCCCAAAAAGATTCGCCCCTATTGGGTCCACGACGGGCTATGCGTTTTACCATAGGCCCTTCACACTTGGGGCAAACCTGTGTGGTTGGGCGTGTGTTTGGGCTTGGGGGAAATCTAACAGCGGCTTTTTCGCGTTGTCGCACAAATCGATGGAAGGTTTCGCCATTGATAATATGTATGGGTTTTCCCTTTGCGAAAATGTGCGCGTCATGCGTCAGCTCGCCAGACGTTACGATAAAGCCACCAGCGGCGCCTTCTGCTATGACAACACCGAATAGTTCCCTTACGACTGAAACAGGTACTTTACGATATTTCCACTGTTTACATTGCACCAAATACAACTGACCGTTTCGTTCGATCCTTAAATCAATTCCACCATCGGGTCCAGTAGGTGTTGGCTTCACATGATAGCCCTCGCGGCTAAAAAATTCGCCAACGAGTTGCTCAAAATGCTCCCAATCCACGGTTTTTAATACGGCAGGCTCGGACGATTGGATAACACGTTCATAGCGTTGTTGGTTCGATAAAGCGTTTATTAATGAAACGATACTGGCCAAAACGAGAAGTGCAGGGAGCGCAAATTGCAATAGAGGTAACAGCAGTTGCCCCATGAAGTGGGCCATATAAGCGGTCATGCTGGTGGGATCATTAATGTCTATTTCAACGGTACCCCATGTATGCGACTGAACAATGAGATTGATACTAAAGTAGGTAATGGGGGCAAGAAAAAGACTGATATACCAAGGCCAAGTTGAGAATAAGTCGAGCAACCCCTCGATTAATGATTTACTTCTACGCGGCATCACGGCTCCTCGCTACCGTTAACTCAACGCCTACCGAACTCACATTGCAGATAACATACAAGCGAATCGCTATGACATTTAAAGGATACTTATTTTTAACATTGTGCTATGAATATATATTTGTGTCGCACTTAAATCAATAGATTCGTCATGTGCCGTGTCTATTTTCTCGGCTTGAGCGTATTTTATTTGTTAAACAGTTCTGCGTGAATTACGATATCGGTGCTCATCATCATAACTTATGTACAAGGACTTTCTCGCTTGTCATTACAACAAAAATACAATGACATTAATTGGCTAACGGGGCAGTTTAGGGATTCACGGCTCGAAGCAAGCTATCGCGACTCGATAAAATTACGGGTTAGGCATGACTCTCGCTTAGCACTGATGCTGGTTTCCCTTATTTTCGCGATGTTTGCTGTCACCGACTATAATCTGCTCGGTCATTCAACTGATTTTTTTACCTTAATATCGATGCGAGCGGTCGTGGTTTCAAGTTGTGTCGTGTTGGCATTAATTCTTGGACGGGTTGGTAACTTTTCTCGAAAACCACTTCTTCATGCCTTGCCGTTATGGGTTCTTGCCGCGGGTATTATCTCGATCGTGCCTTTAAGACCCGAAAGCCTTTATACTCAAATTACGGCGGTTGTTGTCGCCATCATGGCGTTTTACCTACTCATTCCAAGTTTATTAACCATTGCCAGTTGGGCGAGTGGATTTCTCAGTGTTGGATTTATAGTAGCTTCAGTAGCTTATGCCGAGGTCTCCGTACCAACTGCCACGCGTCTCGTTCTTCTTCTTATCATGGCTAATATTGTCGGTTATTGCGCGTTGTTAAGACTTGAAATACTCCAACGTAAGCAGTTTTCTTTATTAAATGAAGAGCGCGACCAGAATTTAGCCTTGCAACGAGAAGTAGAACACCGAAAGTCTCTCGAAGCACAGTTAAGAAGATTAGCCGAACGGGATACCTTAACCGAGCTTGATACGCGCAGTCATTTCATTAAACGTGCTGAAGCTTTATTAGAAAGAGCTTTACGCGAAAACACGGCATTTTGCTTACTTATGATAGATGTCGATCACTTCAAGCAAATTAATGATACTTGGGGTCATACGCGGGGTGATGAGGTACTTAAGCAGGTTGCTAAAACCATTCGTCAATCGCTTCGACGTGTCGATGTGGTGGGTCGTTTTGGTGGTGAAGAGTTTATCGTGGCGATGCCGAACACGCACCATAAAGAGGCGGTCAAGTTAGCTCAGCGATTAACCGCTAATGTTAACGCAATCGAGTTACCATCTCCCTTAAATCAAGTTTCGGTCAGTATCACCGTCGGTATCGCAATGAAAAGCAATGAGCGCAGCTTGGATCTGCTCATTCAGCGCGCTGATGAGATGCTTTACAAAGGAAAGCGAAACGGTCGAAACCGAGTTGAGTTGGCGCGCTGAGGAACTCACCAGCAATTACTCATTAGCCATGTCAAATAAACTTGACTTTATTCTTTGTGCGGCTACTATGGTAAAGTGTATTTTACATTATGACGTGTTTTATTTACTTTACTAAATGGAGAACAAAAATGACTGAACGTAACGAGTGGCAGCAACAGCAGTGCCGATCGAATAAATTACTGGCGGTTTGGACAGGGTTATGGGTACTTACGTTGGCGCTGGCGAGCTTCGGACCTAAGCAATGGTGGGACAGTTCGACAATGACTTATGTAGCTAGCGTAGTAAACATCATTATGGGTGCTGCCATGATATGGGCGAACAAACGTCACTTAGACCATCAAGACGAGCTGCAACGAAAGGTTCAGCTAGAGGCGATGAGTTTAGCGCTTGGCATCAGTGTGGTTTTAGGCCTTGCGGCGACATCGCTAACGCAAAATAGCTTGTTGGGCTTTGATTTTGAGATTTCACACTTGATGATGGTTCTCGGCGTCACTTATATTGTTGCGCTTTTATTAGGGATGAGGAAATACCGATGAAAAACCGACTCAAAGTGTTAAGAGCTGAGAGAAACTGGACTCAGAATGATCTTGCGCAGGCATTGTCGGTTTCACGTCAAACAATCAATGCGATTGAAACAGGAAAGTTTGATCCGAGCTTACCGCTAGCATTTAAAATTGCCAAGGTATTCCAATGCACTATTGAAGACATTTTTTCTGACGACTAGTGGGTAAAATGCCACTTGCGTATACAACGCAAGTGGCTCAGTTATTAGAGTTTGACCAATAATTTACCTTGGTTCTCACCACTTAGAAACATGTTAAGTCCTTCAATCGCCGACTCTAAGCCTTCAAGTACGTGAGCCCGATATTTGATATCCCCATTTGCCACGTAAGGCGTTAATTGTTTCAGTAAGGTGGGGATTTGATCAAAATGATCCGGCATCGTGAAGCCCTGAATTGTCAGTCGCTTCTTGATGATTGGAATCCAGCTCGGTCCAGGGCTTGGTTGCTCTTTATCGTAATCCGCAATCATGCCACAGACAACAATGCGTCCATGTGCATTCATGCGTCCCATGACCGCATGTTGAATCGGACCGCCGGTATTCTCAAAATAGAGGTCAATGCCATTTGGCGTTAATTCAGCTAACTTGGCGGGAATGTCATCAGTCTTGTAGTTGACTGCGCCGTCAAACCCAAGTTCGTTAACAATCCACTCTGCTTTTTCGTCTGAACCGACTACGCCAATAACCGAGAGGCCATCGGCTTTCGCCATTTGACCAACGATCGAGCCGACGGAACCGGCTGCGCCTGTGACTACCAACGTTTCACCTTGTTTGGGTTTCCCCACGTTTAATAGACCTTGTGTTGCGGTAAGGCCGGGAAGAGCAAACACCGAAAGCACCATTTCATCGGGCGCATCTGTTTGCACTTTATTAATTCCTTGACCATCGCTGAGCGCATACTCCTGCCAGCCCATCATTCCCATGACGCGATCGCCTTCGGCAAAATCGGGGTGTTTACTTGCAACGACTTCACCGACACCTGAACTGCGCATCACAGAGCCGAGTTCAACCGGTGGAATATAACTTTCTTTGTCTGGGCTCATCCAGCCAAACATGGCGGGATCCAATGACATGTGGGTTTGTTTAATCAGTATTTGACCGTCGTCGACGCTGGGACGATCGAGTTCAACGATCTCGAAAATATCCTTGGAGACAGGACCAGGCTGAGGACGTTTGACTAGTTTAATTGCTTTATATTGGCTCATGAAGTTCCTCGCTACAGGTAAGTGTACTGACGATGCAGATTAACTATATGCGAAACTTACGAATAGAGCAACTTGAGCGGATCAGAGGGTATAAAAATAAAAATTGTTAAATTTAAGGAAGTGGTGCGTCCGAGTAGACTCGAACTACCGACCTCTGCCATGTCAAGGCAGTTACGGGTATATCACTTTAATTCTTACTAATCTACATTAATATACACCCCTTGTAAATATTGGCTTTTAGTCAAATTTCTGCAATGAGCAATTTAAGTACATAGAGGTAAATCAGGGTGGTCAATTTAATCTATGGTCACAAAAAATATGTACTAAATTGGTCATTATTAAGGCCGGAAACGCTGTCTCAGATGAATCTTTATGCAGTTTTAGCCAACCCTTGCGCGTGTCATAAAGCTGGTTATAACCATTCATAATGTCCTGTGCATCACCTGCTGATTTCCATTGACTCGCCTTACACTCTGTTACTAACTCTGCTGGCTTGAAGCATGTCGGTGATGACCAAAAGCTGGGTGCTCACCAACTGAAATATTTGGAGCTCAAATATGGCGGTTTATTGCTGTTGGAGGACATTAGAAAACTAAAAGAAAATAACGCTATCAATAAAAGCGACGGCCTCTTTGTCATCAAGGTCAGTCCTGGTTATTATCAGATTTACGTTCGTTATAAAACAAAGAGTATGCTGTGAATGATATTGATAGGACTGGAGCTAAAGCAAACGCAAAAGTTGCTACAATATCTGATATCTGAAAACTCCTGTTTGTCGTTGATTAACGTTTGCTCTCTCCCTCGACCAAAGAACCGTTAAGCCAGCGTTTGTCTTCAACGCTTAAAACAAAGTCATACTTAGAGCTTTTGGATAGCAGTTGATCGAGGCTGTACTCTTTAGTCGTCTTTTTTTGACTTAGTTTTCCCAGTGGCTTCTTTTTACATTTCATCTGCCTAACCTTTTCGTGTTGCTTGGATCAGTTCTGACTCATCTGTATGACTGGTAAACTCGTTTCTCAAAAGCAGATGGACATGCTCCTTATATTAAGCTCAAACTCTTTCTTTGCATGAATAACTAGTTTGGCTTGTCATCTCTTACGAAGCGAATACTGGTAGGTGCTATGGTAAAAATTGTTCGTAACTGTCAGCGCCAAAATTCCAAGTGGCCTGCATTTCTAATTATGATATAACGCCGATAATTTAGCAAAAATAAATGGTCATATGCTAGTTTTAGAGACGTTAAATTTACTTAATGATTTTTGCATTAGATAAAGGAGTGTAGTGGTCAACAAAACCCGGACACCTTTTTAGCTAATTTCTCTGCTTTTGC
>NZ_CAXGLS010000019.1:0-42110 GCF_964010655.1 uncultured Idiomarina sp. | reverse complement strand
CCAACTGCATCAAGTAGTCTTCGTTTGGAAGTCTATCGCCGGACTGCTGCCATTGCTCATAACTTGCTACAAACTGTGTGAGCGGTTCCCAAAATCCCAACGCATCGATAGTTGAGCTGATTTTAACTTCGGCGCGGTCGATGCCTGATAAAGACAGCTCATCGCCTACGGCATCAGTTAAACGCCGGCTGTACTGAGCCACACGCTTATGGATATCATTAAAGACAGTAAAGAAGTCTACTAAATCTTTACTAATATTGTGACCGGTCGCCAATATTGCCTGTTGGTGCTCTTCGAGATAGTCCAACATCACTTGGAAGAGTGCCAATTTCGATGCAATGTCTTCTCCCACATTCATGCGTTGTCGGCTTTCTTCCATGAAGTTAAGAAAGTCTACTTGCGCATCACGACGTAGTTGATTATCGAACTGACGAAGCTCCTCACTAAGGACTCTATCGCTATGCATGAAACGTTCGTACACATCATCGCATCGACCTAAAAGTTCGCTACTGTCTCTTTCCTTTAAGGCGCTTGCCTGTTGTCTTTGCTGCAACTCAGGCGTAAGTCCTGGCAAGTGATCGAGTTTACTGAGGCTGTCTCGTAATCGCTGTAACAACGCACTTATCTGTTCCAGTTTCAACTGAGTCTGCTGACGCAACTCGAGATCTTGCGATTTACTCTGTTCAAACACATTTTTAGCTAAACGTTTTTGATCTTCTCGCGTTAAAATCTCTGACTGCAACCGTCTTTCTTGCGCTTGCCATTGCGGACGTGCTGACTGCCAAACGGACTGTTTAAAATATCGATACTCGCGCACGCGCTCTTTCCATTGAGTCGCTTGATGTATCGCGTCATTTAACTGTTCTTCTCGTTGTTTTAACTGTTCAATATCCTGTTCATTGACACCTTGCTGAGCAAGTTTGTCGCTAAATGCTCGCTCCAATGCCTTAATATCGTCCTTAACCTGTGCACGTTCCTGTGCCTGCTGTTGACGTTCTAGCTCTTGCGACTCCTCAAGTTGTGCGATCACATCTTGCTGTTCAGCTTTCAACTCAATTTCTGCACTACGTTGCTGTTCGATTAACGCTTGCGTACTACTTTCAATGTGTTCATTAAGACTTTCTAGCCGCTCTTCATAAGCCTCTTGTTGTGCTCGAAGTTGTTGAGCTCGCTCCGAGACTTGTCGCTTTATATCCGCTTTTAATCGAGCTTGAGCATCAAGCGCATATTCGACTTCACGCTGTTGTTTTTGAAGCTGATGCTGCACCTGATGAACCTGAGCTTCAGCCTCGGATACACACTCGCTTTCGCGGCCTAGCTGCTGTTCAATTTCTTCGACCCGTTTAATCAGCGACTGTTGTTGGCTCTGTAGTTGCTCGAGTTCACGTCTGTCCTGCTCATTATCGTGTGGTGTCAACTCGATCGCCGTCAAATCAATCTGTAAACCATAAACACTGTCGTTGGCTTCTTCAAAAACAGGATTCAGGTCGGTGCGCTCTAATAGTGACGGACAAATGACCTTACCAATCGTGTCATGCCACGTAGGTAAATGGCTATGCAGAAAGCCTCGAAGGCTATCAGGATTGGGCTCAAGCTCGATCGCTTTTTGCTTAACGGTGATTTTTACTGAGGCTAACTGCTCACGCGTACGGTTTAATTCCTCACTGACACGTAGACGACTACGCTGTGACTGGTTGAGCTGTTCACGCGCTTGTTCGAGTTGATCGCGTTGCAGGGTGAGCTGCTCTTGCGCATCAACAACGCGCTCGGACAATGCATCTAATTGCTGTTGCTCCTCTGCATTTGCGTGATGACTCTCCGAATTCAACGCGGCCAGTTTCAGCTTGACGGCTTCTCTCTCATCACGCCAACGGTCAGTTTGCTCATTACGGTGGCGTTGATGTTGTTCACGGAACTCACTTAATGCCTCGCTGTGGCGTGCATGCAGCTCAGACAGTTCTTGCGCGAGTGCGTCGAGTTTAGCTTGATGCTTCACATCACGCCGTTGCTGCCGCTCCGTTAGTTTTAATTTCTCGCTATCGAGTTGTTGACGTTCAGCCTGATGGGCCTCAAGCAAAACAATGCGCTGCTGTTTAACTTCCTCCGCTTGTTCCTGTAGCTCGGGCAAACGATCAATTGTATGTTCCCACTCCTCAATATTAGCTTCACGAAATTCATCGGCCCTGTTCTGTGCTTCATCCAGTTGTCGCTCAACTTGTTTAAGCTCGGCCTTGTACTCGCTCAGTGTCTCATTGATTTGATCGCGTTGCTGCTCATAATCGGCGGTGCGTTGACTAATACGTTGTTCAATTGTCTTTAACGTTTCCTTTAAATCACGCTCTTGATCAGCTAACTGCTCTCTATGCTCAAGCAATAAAGGTTGAATAGCCCAAAGCTCTGCTAACTCATCGCCATAGCGATGAGCACCGCTTGAGAGTTTGGTGAAAGCGGCCTGTAGATCATCCAAGCGCATCGTTTGCCGCATTTGCTCAATCCATCTGCGGATCTTTTCACCACGAATCGAACTGTGGGGGACAGCGTGTCCGTCTTCTTCTAGAATCGCTGCTAACATGCTACGTAAAGTATCCATTTTGCCTTCTTTAGCATGCACAGCACTGACCAGTTTTTCGATATGACGTAATTTATGAGGCGCTTTCACCAATGCAAAGCGTGCCGCCAATTGACGCAGTTTTACGCTATCTTTTTGGGTATGTTGCAACGCTTGTACATCATTTTGAATCAGCGTACGAAACTCGCTTGTTGCACTAATTTTATGACTAAAAAGATGCCCTTTCGCGCGCAATCGCTTCAACCACTCCTGGTAGTCAACCGCAATCACTTTATCACCTTGCTCGTCGAGGTAATCTTGTGGGCAATATTCAGCATCGATAAAACGGTAATCAATGCCATCGTTGCGTTTGGTCAACACCACTTGGACGTCGCGTTGCGCCGCAGACTGATATGAATAAATAATGTAGCTATTACTATACGGCAGATAGAACTTGTCAAAGTTGTCGCGGGTTTTAGGCACCACTTTATTGGGTTGCTCGCCATAAAACACGGGGATCATACGTTGTAACGTGGTTTTCCCCGACGCGTTACTACCACAAATATTGGTGTGCCCTTCTAAATCCAGTTCCACGATACCCGGGAGGTGACCGTTAATCATAATTATTTTTTTAAGACGAGCCGCATTACCTGCCATATTGTTCCTCGTAACACCTTCACCAAAGCCGTTAATGATAGCATGCATTCTGCATCGTGAGCGATGCACTAACGGACAATTTACATCCGTTAAAACCATAAAAAAAGCGCCCCAAAGGACGCTTTCAGCAGTCGTTATGAATTAGTGGGTCATTAATCCAACACCTCTGCAGGTACTCTCACCCAGCCTTCCATAAGCACACGTGCACTTCGACTCATAATGGCTTTGACAGCACGCCATTCACCATCTTTTAGGAGCGTTTCAGCACCGACTTGCAACGTACCCGACGGATGACCAAAGTTGACCATCGTGCGCTCACCGCCACCGGCCGCTTGGTTTACTAATGTACCTGGAATAGAAGCGGCTGTGCCAATTGCCACCGCAGCCGTTCCCATCATCGCGTGATGTAGTTTACCCATCGACATAGCACGGACAAGCAAGTCAACATCACCGGCCTCAATCACTTTACCGCTCGAGGCGGTGTAGGTCTTACCGGGTGCTACAAAGGCTAATTTCGGCGTATGTTGACGCTGCACAGCTTCTTCTACCTGATCGATCAATCCCATGCGAACCGCGGCATGAGCCCGAATCGTCTCGAGTCGCGTCAAGGCTGCTGCGTCACCATTAATCGCTTCTTGCAACTCAGTTCCCTCGTAGCCTAATGCCTCGGCGCGCAGAAATACGGTAGGAATACCCGCATTGATAAAGGTAGCCTCTAAGGTTCCGACGCCAGGCACCTCAAATGTATCGACAAGATTTCCGGTGGGAAACATCTGCTCACCATCGGCGGAGGGATCCATAAACTCGATCGCGACTTCAGCCGCTGGAAACGTCACACCATCAAGCTCAAAGTCACCCATTTCTTGTACTTGTCCGTCTTGCATCGGTACCTTATTGACAATAGTTTTGCCAATGTTTGCCTGCCAAATACGGACTTCAGCGATACCGTTTTCCGGCACGCGATCGGCGTCAACGAGGCCTTGAGTTATTGCAAAAGCCCCCACCGCAGACGACAAATTACCGCAGTTACCGCTCCAGTCAACAAAGGGGGTATCAATCGATACCTGACCAAATAGGTAATCAACATCATGGTTGGGTTGCGTGCTTTTCGACACGATGACCGTTTTACTGGTGCTTGATGTCGCGCCGCCCATACCATCAGTATGCTTAGCGTAAGGATCGGGGCTGCCAATCACGCGCATCAGAAGTGCATCGCGCACGTTACCTGGCTGCTGCGCGGCCTCAGGTAAGTCCGCTAGGTTAAAGAATACACCTTTTGAAGTCCCGCCACGCATATAGGTGGCGGGAATTTTCAACTGTGGCCTAAATTTCATATCAACTTGCCTCAGCCTCAAGAAAGTCTTGTGCAAACCGTTGCAGCACACCACCCGCCGAATAAATGGATACTTCTTCTTTGGTATCCAAGCGGCAGATCACGGGCACTTCAATATCTTCACCATTGGCTCGGTGAATCATTAAACTCAGTCGCGCACCAGGAGTCGGTTCGCCCTTAACATCATAGGTTTCAGAACCATTAAGTGCTAATGTCTTGCGGGTTGTGCCCTCTTCAAACTGCAGCGGCAAGACGCCCATACCAATTAAGTTGGTACGATGAATACGCTCGAAACCTTCTGCGACGATAGCTTCAACCCCAGCTAAGCGGACACCTTTAGCAGCCCAGTCGCGCGATGAACCTTGACCATAGTCAGCACCTGCCACGATGATCAATGGTTGCTTTTGAGTCATATAGTGCTCAATCGCTTCCCACATACGTACGGTTTTACCCTCAGGTTCAATCCGTGCCAACGAACCTTGAATCACATTGCCAGCATCATCCCGCACCATTTCGTTAAACAATTTCGGGTTGGCAAACGTTGCACGTTGAGCCGTTAAATGATCGCCACGGTGGGTCGCATAAGAGTTAAAGTCTTCTTCTGGCAAGCCCATTTTAGCGAGGTATTCACCGGCTGCGCTGTCAGCAAGAATCGCATTCGAAGGTGACAAATGATCCGTAGTGATGTTGTCGCCTAGCACCGCCAAAGGACGCATTCCAGTTAAACTCGGCTTGGCCGCTAAAGCCCCTTCCCAATAAGGTGGGCGACGAATATAAGTCGACATTTCGCGCCAATCATAAAGCGGATTAATGTGATCGCCGTAGTCAACCGAGAGGTTAAACATCGGATCGTACACTTTCCGGAACTGCTCAGGCTTAACGCTCGATTTAACGATAGCGTCAATTTCTTCGTCACTTGGCCAGATGTCTTTTAACGTGACTGCGTTGCCGTCAGTGTCATAGCCCAACACGTCTTTCTCGATATCAAAGCGCATAGTGCCCGCAATCGCATAAGCAACAACCAATGGCGGTGATGCTAAGAACGCTTGTTTTGCATAAGGGTGAATCCGACCATCAAAGTTACGGTTACCCGATAGCACTGCTGTCGAGAATAAATCACGGTCGATAATTTCTTGTTGGATCTTAGGATCAAGTGCACCACTCATACCGTTACAGGTCGTGCATGCAAACGCCACGACACCAAAACCGAGTGTTTCCAGCTCTGGCAACAATTGCGCTTCTTCTAAGTACATCTTAACCGTCTTAGAGCCCGGTGCGAGTGAGCTTTTTACCCATGGCTTACGCGTTAAACCCAATTTATTGGCGTTACGCGCTATCAAGCCCGCCGCAATCATATTGCGTGGGTTACTGGTGTTTGTACAGCTCGTAATAGCTGCGATAATTACCGCGCCATCAGGCATTTTTCCATCTTCAGGTGACTCAATATGCTTCGCCACTCCCCGTTCAGTCAACTCGCCAGCGGGCAACAATGAATGAGGGTTTGACGGCCCTGCTAGGTTACGTTTTACTTGGCTTAAGTCAAACGTTAGAACACGCTCATATTCAGCGGTTTCAAGACTATCGCCCCATAACCCAGTCTCTTTGGCGTATTGTTCCACCAACTCAACCTGATCGTCATCACGTCCGGTTAATTTAAGATAATCAATGGTCTGCTCATCGATGTAGAACATCGCTGCCGTGGCACCGTATTCTGGCGTCATATTAGAAATGGTCGCCCGATCGCCGACAGTCAGGGCTTTAGCACCTTCACCATAAAATTCGAGGTAAGCACCGACCACACGTTCTTTACGCAGGAACTGAGTCAATGCGAGTACCAAATCGGTGCTGGTAATGCCTGGCTGTAACTTACCAGTCAATTCAACGCCCACGATATCGGGCAAGCGTAGATAAGATGCGCGCCCAAGCATGACACTCTCAGCCTCAAGACCGCCCACACCTACCGAGATGACACCCAAGGCATCAACCATCGGCGTGTGGCTGTCCGTGCCTACGCAGGTATCTACAAAGGCGACGTTGTCACGCACTTGCACAACCGGTGACATCTTCTCCAAATTGATCTGGTGCATGATGCCGTTCCCCGGAGGGATAACATCCACGTTTTTAAACGCAGTTTTAGTCCAGTTAATAAAGTGAAAGCGATCATCATTGCGACGGTCTTCAATCGCACGGTTCTTCTCGAACGCGTCCTTTTCAAAGCCTGCATGCTCCACCGCGAGCGAGTGGTCAACAATCAACTGAGTGGGAACCACCGGGTTCACTTTTGCCGGATCACCCCCTTTCTCAGCGATAGCATCACGCAATCCCGCCAAGTCGACCAACGCGGTCTGACCTAAGATATCATGGCAAACGACACGGGCTGGAAACCACGGAAAATCATGCTCACGTTTGCGGTAAATTAATTGCTCAAGTGACTGTTTAAGAAGCTCGGGTTCGCAGCGGCGCACCAAGTTCTCGGCAAAGACTCGGCTCGAGTAAGGTAGCTTGTCGTAGGCGCCCGCTTCAATATCTTCCACCGCCGCTCGAGCATCAAAGTACTCGAGCGTGGTGCCTTTTAACGATTTACGGTAATTCGAACTCATCCCACCACCTACTTATCGTTCGCTGATAGCGGGTACTGGACGCGCTTCTGGGCCGGTGTAATCCGCCGAAGGACGAATGATACGGTTGTTCGCGCGTTGCTCTTTCACGTGTGCCGTCCAACCCGTCACACGTGACATCACAAAGATAGGTGTGAACAGTTTTGTCGGAATGTTCATATAGTTGTATGCAGACGCGTGGAAAAAGTCCGCGTTCGGGAACAGCTTCTTCTCACGCCACATGACTTCTTCACAGCGCACAGAAACATCATACAAACGAGAATCGCCATTCTCTTCGGCAAGCTTCTTAGACCATGCTTTGATGATGTCATTGCGTGGGTCAAACTCGCGATAAATTGCATGGCCAAAGCCCATGATCTTCTCTTTACGCTCGAGCATACCCATGAGTGTTTTCTCAGCATCTTCTGGATCTTTCATGTCCTCGATAAGCTCCATTGCGGCTTCGTTGGCTCCGCCGTGCAATGGACCACGCAATGAACCGATCGCACCGGTTACACACGAGTGGATGTCAGACAGTGTCGAAGCACATACACGCGCTGTGAAGGTTGATGCATTAAACTCGTGCTCTGCATACAAGATTAACGACGTATTCATCACGTCAGCATGTAATTTAGACGGCGACTCATCATGCAATAAGCGTAGGAAATGGGCACCTGTGGACTGTTCTTCAGAATCAGTATCGATACGCACGCCATCGTGTGTAAAACGGTACCAATACAGCACCATACCTGGGAAAGTTGCAATCATACGTTCGATTTTATCGTCCGCTTCATCGAAGCTTTCTTCAGTCTCAAGGTTGCCTAACATTGAGCAACCTGTACGTAGCACGTCCATCGGATGCGCTTCTTTTGGAATACGCTCCAGTACGTCTTTGACTTCCTGCGGTAGGATGCGCATGGATTTTAGACGCTTACGGTATGCATCTAATTCAGCTTGATTGGGTAATTCACCCTTCGCTAGCAAATACGCGACTTCTTCAAAGCTCACCTTCTCCGCTAACTCTTTAATGTCATAGCCACGATAAGTAAGGCCAGAACCTGATTTACCCACCGTACATAGTGCGGTTTCACCCGCTGATTGGCCGCGTAATCCTGCACCACCTAGTTTTTTCTCTGCCATGGTTTTATTCCTTCTTAATTTGTTGTGATTGACTTGCGCCTAAGGCGCAAACTACAAAATCAATTCTTGCGCCCAAGGCGCAAGCTACCGAGCTTATTTTTTAAATAGGTTGTCTAGTTTTTCTTCGAACTCATGGTAGTTCAAGAACTCATAGAGTTCTGCACGCGTTTGCATATCATCAACAACCGCTTTCTGATCGCCGTTCTCAAGAATACTATTGTAGACATTTAACGCTGCTTTGTTCATCGCACGGAATGCGCTCAACGGATACAATACAATATCGACACCGACGTCAGCCAGCTCTTGCTTATTGAACAATGGCGTTGCTCCGAATTCGGTAATGTTAGCCAATACTGGCACATCAAGCGCTTCAGTAAAGGCTTGATATTGCTCCAGTGTGTGTACCGCTTCTGCAAAAATCGCATCCGCACCCACATCGACACACGCTTGCGCGCGCTCAATGGCAGCATCTAAGCCTTGTTGCTGCAACGCGTCAGTACGCGCCATTATTAAAAACTGGTCGTCAATACGGGCATCAACGGCCGCCTTAACGCGGTCAACCATCTCAGCTTGAGTAACGATCTCTTTATTTGGGCGATGACCACAACGCTTTTGCGCAACTTGGTCTTCAATATGAATACCCGCTGCACCTGCACGCGTCATTTCTTTAACAGTGCGTGCGATATTGAATGCACCACCCCAGCCTGTGTCGGCATCAACTAATAATGGCAAGTCTGAAGCGCCGGTAATACGGCGAATATCTTCGCACACGTCATTCAGTGAAGTCATACCCAAGTCAGGTAAACCAAAAGAGGCATTAGCAACACCTGCGCCCGACAAATAAAGCGCTTTGTGGCCCACTTTTTCAGCCATCATGGCTGTGTAAGCGTTAATCGTACCGACGATCTGCAAAGGATTTTCTTGTTCAATTGCACGACGCAGTTTTGCGCCCGCACTTTGGATTCCGTTACTCATTATCACTTCTCCTGTTGTGCTAGTTTAATTTCGATGTTTTTACGCGACGCGCTAATATGACGCCGCATCAATAAGTCCGCGAGTTCACCGTCACGATTGCCAATGGCGGTCAAAATCGCTTTATGCTCATCAAAGGCGCGTGAAACACGAGGTCCATTCATCCCCATTTGGACGCGATACATCCTGACCAAATAGTAAAGTTCATCACAGAGCATATTTATCAGATAGGGATTCTTGCTCCCTAAGATGACACGATAATGAAAGTCCAAATCGCCCGCTTCTTGATAGTAACTTTCACCTTCGCGCACGCGCTGATGCGATAAGTGTTGGTCAAGCAAACTCTGAAGTTGCTCGATTTCCTCGGTTGCCATGTACTCGGCAGCCAACCGACACGCTAACCCTTCTAATTCTTCCCGAATTTGATATAAATGGATGAGTCCTTGATAAGATAGCTGAACGACACGGGCTCCGGCATTTGGCGTTCGTTCAATGAGATGGCAGCGCTCCAACCGAGCAAGTGCCTCGCGCAGAGGTGCACGGCTGATGTTAAATTTACGAGCAAGCTCAGGCTCGCTAATTTTGCTCCCAGCGGCAATTTCGCCCTCGACCACGGCTCTTTGAATCTGAACAAGAACCCGGTCAGCGGAGGTTACAGCTGGTTTGGCAATAGGTGAAAGCACTTCCATATCAAATTGTCGACATAATTAAGTGTTGTTACTATTCTGCCCGATCATTTAGGTATATTACAAGCATATTTATAAAGTATTGTCGACAATACTGGAAAGATTGCTTTTCAGTTGAAGACCTTCACTATAATTTACGACGTCAAATTTCGGAGAAGATTATGTTTGAGTGGATCGCCATGCCCGAGGCGTGGATTGCATTGGCTACACTGACCGCATTAGAAATTGTACTGGGCATTGATAACATTATTTTCATTTCTATTTTAGTTGGTCGTTTGCCTGAACACCAGCGGAACCGAGCTAGAACGCTGGGCCTAATATTAGCAATGGGCACGCGACTATCGCTTTTATTCTCCCTCACTTGGGTCATGTCATTAACAACTCCCTTATTCGACGTCCTTGGTAAATCAATCTCGGGGCGTGATCTCATCTTACTGCTGGGTGGCTTATTCTTACTTGGCAAAAGTACCTTAGAGATACACCATGCGCTTGAAGGCGAGTCGAGCGAGGGACACAGTGCTGTACAAGCCAATTTTGTCGCTATACTGGTGCAAATTGCAGTGCTCGATATCGTATTCTCACTTGATTCAGTCATTACTGCGGTCGGTTTAGCGGATCATCTGTCGGTCATGGTGATTGCGGTTATCCTATCCGTTGGCGTCATGCTGATTGCGGCTAAGTCGGTTTCAGATTTTGTCGACAAACACCCGACTATTAAGATGTTAGCGTTAAGTTTCCTCATTTTGATTGGCATGACGTTAGTTGGCGAGGGAATGGGCTTTCATGTGCCTAAAGGGTATGTCTATTTTGCCATGGCGTTCTCACTTGCGGTGGAATTTTTAAACATCCGCGTGCGTGCCAAAAAACGGGCCTCAGAACCTGTACAGCTGAGAAAGTCTATCCCGGGGGACAGCCAACCCAAAAACCAATAAATTCATCGCTAAAGGTTTTAATCATGGGCATTGGCTAGTAAAGTATGACCACTTTTTTCGACTTCGACCAAAGTCGAATGGGTCAACATTAATTTTTATAACAAACGGATAATTAAAATGGATCCAAAAAATATTGTCGACAAAGACGCTAGTTTTTTCGGACAGCCAGGGGGACTTCAAACCCTGTTCTTTACCGAAATGTGGGAGCGCATGAGTTACTACGGCATGCGCGCGTTGCTCGTGCTGTTTATGACCGCCTCAATGCAAGAAGGTGGACTTGCCATTACCGTCGCCTCCGCTACAGCAATTTACGGTCTTTATACCGGTGCTGTTTATTTCATGGGCCTTCCCGGTGGTTGGATTGCTGACCGCCTCCTGGGTGGCCAACGCGCAACCTGGTATGGTGGCATTATCATCATGCTGGGCCATATCGTACTGGCAATCCCAAGCGAAGCCAGCTTCTTTATCGGTATGATCCTCGTTGTTCTTGGAACTGGTCTTCTCAAACCGAATATCACGGCAATGGTGGGTCAACTGTATAGTTCAAATGATGACCGTCGTGATGGTGGCTATACCCTTTACTACATGGGTATTAACATTGGTTCTATTATCGGTTACTTCGTTACCGGTTACTTGCAAGAAAATGCCGGTTATCACTGGGGCTTTGGTGCTGCAGCCGTAGGTATGGCTTTTGGCCTAATTCAATACAAATTGACACAGCCCAAGTTAAAGGGTGTTGGCGAGAAGCCAGCTAAACCGATGAGCGCAGGTGCTGCCAAGCGTAGCTGGGCAGTAATTTATTTGCTATTGGCGGGTCTGGCAACTGTCACCTATCTAGCGCTAAACAATATTATTGTTATTGATCCAGTGGTATTAGCTGGCAACGTGGCCGTTATCTTTACTATCATTTTCTTCGTGTATTACCTGAGTATTTTCCTGTTTGGTAAACTGACACGCAATGAAATGAAACGCCTCGGCGCCTTGTTCCTCGTGTGTATCGCATCAACCATGTTCTGGGCAGGCTTCGAGCAAGCCGGTTCTTCATTTAATTTGTTTGCACGTGACTTAACCGATCGTATGATTGGCGACTTTGAAATTCCAACGACTTGGTTCCAATCGTTAAATTCAATTTTCCTGGTCACGTTGTCACCATTCTTCGCGGCGCTTTGGATTAACCTCAGTAAACGCATGATTAACCCTTCTTACGGTTTTAAGAGTGCAATCGGTCTGATGATCATGGCAACCGGCTTTATCGTCATGTTCTTCGCCTCTCAAGCCGCTGCAAGTGGCCTTAAGGTCGCGCCTTACTGGCTAGTTGCTGTTTACTTCATTCACACCGTGGGTGAACTATGCTTGAGCCCTGTCGCATTAAGTGCCGTAAGTAAATTGTCGCCAAAACGCATGGCGGGTCAGTTAATGGGCGTATTCGTATTGACCTATGCGATGGGTAACTTAATTGCTGGCTTGTTAGCAGGTGGTCTTGATCCTGAAAACCCTCAAGCCATGCCAGAGCTCTACTGGACGATATTCCTATTCGGTGTTAGCGTGGGTGCGGTAGTATTCGTTCTCGCCTTCTTCACTCGTAAGTGGGAAAAGCTGCCACCAGACGACGGTGAAGCTGACAACGATGATCATCCAGGTGCGGTTATTGACGCTAATGAGCCAGTCAATAAACCGTAAAGTGAAATGTATCGCATCATTAAACAAGGGGCTTCGGCCCCTTTTTTAATGGTTTATGACTTAGACTTTGCCGGCTTTTCCGAAACATAAATCGTAATATGCCCTGCGGCCACCACAGTACCATCGTCTCGATAGGCAGTGACTTCGATAGGCTGATCGCCAACTTGCCATGTTTGCTCTGTCGCTTTCGCTTCAATGCGCACATCACTATTGGTCTTGGCCAAGTAATTAACCTGCATCCCCTTAGGCAGCCAACGTAAGTGCTTAGGAATGGACGCCTCAGCTAATGCCCCCATCGCCATTTCCATGCCATTACATACAGCAATCGCGTGTACGGTACCAATATGATTTTCAACCGCTTTGCGTTTTTTAAACGTCAGTTGACAAAAGTTAGGCTCAAGCTCAGTGACTAGCGGCTTTATCGAAGCAAAGTAAGGCGCTTTGCGAGCGAACATCATGGAGAAGATACGCGCCCCCAACGGCAGCTTTAAACACTGTGCTCTTAGTTTTAGTAGATAATTTTGTTCACTCACGTGTGTTCCTCAACAGTTAGACATAAAAAAAGCAGGCCGCAGCCTGCTTTCTATCACAACCTTATGTTCATTATAAGCTTGCGAGCGTCTCGTTCAATACTGAACATGGGCGCATAGCAGCAGATACTTTATCAGTGTCTGGCTGATAGTAACCACCGATATCGACTTGCTTACCTTGAACACCGTTCAATTCGTCCATGATGGCTTGCTCGTTCTTCTGCATAGCTGCAGCGAGTTTCTCAAAGCGCTCTTGAAGCTCTTTGTCTTCAGTTTGCTTAGCCAGAGACTCAGCCCAATACATCGCCAAGTAGAAGTGCGAGCCGCGGTTATCAATCTCACCCACTTTACGCGAAGGCGATTTGTTCTCTTCCAAGAACTTCGCGGTCGCATTATCAAGCGCATCAGCCAAAATCTGTGCACGACGGTTGTCGGTCGCACGGCTGAGATGCTCAAGTGAAGCCGCCAACGCAAGGAATTCGCCCAGTGAATCCCAACGTAAGTGGTTCTCTTCCACAAACTGTTGTACGTGTTTAGGTGCTGAGCCACCCGCGCCGGTTTCGAATAAGCCGCCACCGTTCATCAATGGGACAATCGAGAGCATTTTCGCAGAAGTGCCCAACTCAAGGATCGGGAACAAGTCAGTCAAGTAGTCACGTAATACGTTGCCCGTGACTGAGATCGTGTCCTTGCCTTCTTTCACGCGCTTCAACGTGTGGCGTGTTGCTTCTTCAGGCGACATGATTTGAATATCCAAACCATCGGTGTCGTGCTCTTTTAAGTAAGTCTCAACTTTGCTGATCAATTGAGCATCATGGGCACGGTTTTTATCGAGCCAGAATACGGCAGGCATGCCACTTAAACGTGAGCGATTAACGGCAAGCTTAACCCAATCACGGATAGGCTCGTCTTTAACCTGACACATACGCCAGATGTCGCCTTCTTCAACCGCGTGTTCAAATACTACATCACCCGCTTGATTCAATACTTTTACCGTACCATCCGCCGGGATTTCGAAGGTTTTATCGTGCGAACCGTATTCTTCCGCTTTTTGCGCCATCAAACCAACATTAGGCACTGTACCCATGGTTGCAGGATCAAACGCACCGTTTTCACGGCAGAAGCTAATCGTCTCTTGGTAAACACCCGCATAGCAACGATCGGGAATCATCGCCTTAGCTTCTTTCTGTCCACCTTCTCGGTCCCACATTTGGCCCGAGTCACGAATCATGGCAGGCATTGAAGCATCAATAATAACGTCGCTTGGTACGTGTAAGTTAGTGATACCTTTGTCTGAGTTAACCATTGCTAACTCAGCCTGTTTGGCATAAACGGTATTCAAGTCATTCTCGACTTCCTGACGCTGTTCATCGGTCAGTTTATCGAGCTTAGAATACAAATCGCCGATACCGTTGCTGGCATCAAACTCAATTTCTTTCATTAAATCGGCGTGTTTTTCAAGTACATCTTTGAAATAAACACGCACCGCGTGGCCAAACATGATCGGGTCAGAAACTTTCATCATGGTGGCTTTTAAATGCAATGACAGTAGAACGCCCTGCTCTTTAGCAGCAACCGTCTCTTTCTCGAAGAACGCTTGTAGCTTCTTGCGGCTCATAACAGCAGCATCAACAACTTCGCCGGCCAGCACTTTGATACCGTCCTTAAGTACGTTTTGCTCACCGTTACTCTCCAATACGATTTTAAAGCTATCGTCTTGGCTTGAAGTCATTGATTTTTCGGATCCGTAAAAATCGCCTTCTTCCATGTGTGCAACGTGGGCTTGGTTATCTTTACTCCAAGCGCCCATGCGATGGGGGTGCTTCTTAGCGAAGTTTTTAACCGCCATCGGTGCACGGCGATCTGAGTTACCTTCACGTAACACAGGGTTCACCGCACTGCCTTTAACGCGGTCATAACGTGCACGAATATCTTTTTCTTCGTCAGTCTGTGGATCAAACGGGAAGTCAGGTAATTTGTAGCCTTGTGCTTGCAGCTCTTTAATGCACGCAGTCATCTGTGGAATAGATGCACTGATGTTCGGCAATTTAATAATGTTAGCTTCTGGTGTCTTCGCTAATTCGCCTAACTCAGCTAATGCGTCTGACTGGCGCTGTTCCTCAGTAAGATACTCAGAGAATTGCGAAATGATACGACCTGCAAGTGAAATATCACGCGTTTCAACTTTAACGCCTGCCGCTTTAGTAAAGCTTTGGATGATAGGTAGCAACGAGTAAGTAGCTAAACGTGGTGCTTCATCCGTTTCAGTATAAATAATCTTCGATTTGTCGTTCGACATAATGATTCCTATCGTTTATCAGACTTCGTAATAGGTTGAACTGTGGGCGAATTATACGGGATCTACCCTCTAATTACCATTCACCCGTATTTTCCATCGTGTCCCAAGGTGCCTCTGGTTCACGCGCGCCACCTTTTTGCAGTAGTTCGATCGAAATGCCATCCGGAGAGCGGACAAATGCCATGCGTCCATCACGTGGCGGACGGTTAATCGTCACGCCGTTATCTTGTAACTTTTTGCACAGTGCATAAATATCGTCCACTTCATAGGCTAAATGGCCAAAATTACGCCCGCCGTCATACGACTCTGGATCCCAGTTATATGTCAGCTCCACCATCGGCGCTTTGTTTTCGTTGGCCGCATCTTCGTCTTCGGGTGCAGCTAGAAACACCAATGTAAAACGCCCGGCTTCAACTTCTTTCCGGTACATTTCTTTAAGGCCCAACAAGTCACAATAAAAACGCAATGACGCGTCGAGATCCTCGACCCGAACCATGGTGTGTAAATATCTCAACGTTAACTCCCTACAACAGTATTTACTTCAGTTTAATCATATCGTTAATACAACACGATTCGACCTTTGGCGAATGTTTCAGCCAAACAGTTTTCTCTTCACCGCTCGACCAGCAATGCGCAGCTTCTGACGGGTCGGAAAGCGCTTAAAAGTTGACTTTACCGTACCTTGAGTAAAGCGCGTGGGTTTACTGTAATCAATATTAACATCAACCAATACACTCTGTCCTTTAGCTGCGACGTCGAATGCTTGGGCTATATACGCATCGAGCTCAGCTTCGGTTTCAATACGAATATAATGCGCTCCGGTCGCTAATGCCATGCCTTCAAATTTCGCACCCACCAATGCCGTACAGGGTTTTCGCGCATAAGGCGTTTGCTGCGCTTGCGCGATTTGAGATAGTTCGCCGTCGTTGAATACAAAACAAACAACGCCAATCTCCTGCTGTTGCGCTGTCAGCAACTCCATTCCCGTCATAACAAAACAGCCATCTCCCACAATGGCAATGGTTTGTCGCTCGGGCTGTGCCAGCTTTGCGCCGATTGCGGCAGGAACAGCATAGCCCATCGCGTTATAGTCAGTGGGAGTCAATAATGTCATGCCGGCTTTTAGGGGCAATAATTCCGCCGCTAAGTACGTATGATTTCCATCATCTAAAACAATGATCGCGTCATCCATCATTTGTGCGGCAATTGACGTAAAAAACACGTATGGATTAATGCGCTCGTGACTATCATGCGCTTGCCATTCGTCAAAATAATCCTGTTTTAATTGCTTAATTGTAGCCTTGAGCGATGCATTTTCGGGACGTGGAGGCTGCCCGTGTAGCGCATCATTTAACAATCTCAGTACCTCGGTCGCGTCTCCTCTGATACTCACTTTGCTCGGATAATTTCGATTGAATACCGACTCATCGATATCAATATGAATGAGGTTTTCGGGCACTTTTGCACTGAAACTACCTGTTGGGATTTCGGCAAAACGTGTACCAATCGCGATCATTAAATCGCAGTCTTTAAAGCTTGCTTGCGCTGCGGGTACCGCCGAAGCTGAAAAACCAAAGCCCACATGCAGTGGATGATCATGAGGAAAAACCGACAGTCCCTGCAAGGTGGTCGCCACCGGTGCTTGCAGATATTCTGCTAAATCAATTAGTTGCTGTTGCGCGTGTCGAGCACCCCAACCGACAAACAGTCCGGGTCTCTTACCCGCTGATATGAGTTCAACAGCCCGTTGAATGGCTTGCTCATCGATAGCCGGTGTAGTGGGCTGAGGCGGCTGTTGAGGTTGAGCAACGGTTGCATCAAATAGCTGCAAATTGACAGGGATTTCGACTAACACAGGACCTGGCTTTCCTTCAGTCGCCAGTTGGTAAGCTTGATACAGCACATCGGTTACATCATTTTGATGATTAACACGAAACGCGCCTTTGGTGATCCCTTTTGCCAGTTCCAACTGGTCAACACCATGCAAGACAAAATCAAACTCGGTATCAGTGCGCACCCCACCCGAAATCACAAGCATCGGAACACCATCAAGATACGCCTCACCAATACCACTCGCTGCATGAGTGAAACCCGCTGCGGGAACAATAGCGAGTACACCAATGCCCTCGTGCATTTGCCGAACGCGACTCATGCCATCGGCCATAAACGCGGCGCCCCCCTCATGAGTGACTAAGATAGGGGTAATCTGCTCACTGGCGTGCAGCGCATCATAAAACTCTGTGTTGTGCACACCGGGAATACCAAACGTATGCGTCACCCCGAGTTTTTCGAGCGCTGCTACGGCTAACTGTGCTGCATTTTTTCTCACACCCGCTCCTTATTATTAGCTTCTTATTAAGTGCGATTCATTGAGTTGATTAATGTCGTTGCACCCCATTAACGCCAAGCTAACGGAGAGCGCTTTCCGCCACTGTTTAAGTAGTTGTGTCACGCCAAACTCGCCATAGCCAGCCAGTGCGTATATCCATGCACGCCCTAATAGCCCACCATCGGCACCCAGCGCTAGTGCAATTAACAAATCCTGTGGGTTACGCAGCCCGCCATCGAGCCAAAGTTCAATGCGTTCGCGACATCCCTGATTCAATAAGTGTTGGTGAATTTCGGGTAATATATCAATTGGACATGGCGCGCCATCCAGTTGACGCCCCCCATGATTAGAAATGATCAAACCGTCGGCACCGACTTTTACAGCCTGCAGTGCATCATCAGAATGCAAGATACCTTTGATTACTAACTTGCCGGGCCAACGGGAGCGAATCCACGCAATATCATCCCACGTGACACGAGGATCAAACTGTGCGTCGACCCAGCTTTTGAAGTCTGTCAATTGTCGTGCGTTGGGCACCGCGTCGGTGAGATTACCAAAAACGTGGGGGCCACCTTTTAAGCCTACGTCCCATAACCATTGGGGATGTGATACAAAGTCATAGAATCGCTTTAACTTAGCGAGCCCCGTGCTTGATTCGAAGCCATTTCTGACATCTCGATAGCGCACACCCAACACCGCCAAATCGACCGTCACAACGAGCACTTCAACACCTTGTGCTTGCACGCGATCAAGTAGCTGTGCAACAAACTCGCGATCGCGCATCATGTATAATTGAAACCATGCTGGTTGAGTATCACGGTGCTGATGAATTTCATTAATACCACACAGTGACACGGTGGATGCGCAGAAAGGAATGTGTTCGTGTTGAGCAGCTCGGTATGCCTGTGTTTCGCCACGACGCGCCATCATGCCTGCTAAGCCGACAGGTCCTAGCGCAAGCGGCGCTGCATAAGATTGACCCAGTCGATTCACCGCAAGGTTTATATGTTCAACATCACGCAGCACACGTTGTTGTAAGCGCCAGCGTGAAAACGAATGGACATTAGCGTGTGCGGTTTGTTCAGCGAATGCACCGCCATCAATATAATCAAATAGTGCACGTGGCAAACGCCGCTTAGCAGCTTGCCTAAAATCCTCACTGCCCGCTGGGGTAATCGGGTATCTCATAATGGTTCAAACGTTGTTTTAATGAACGCCAATTCGGCAGAAATGAGTCCATTAACGCATAAAAACGCCTGTTATGGTAGCGCTCAAATAAGTGCGTAAGCTCATGAACAACAACGTACTCAAGCAACTCCAAGGGAAAGTGCACTAATTGGAAGCTCAGCCAAATCTTCTCGGTTCTTGTGTTACAAGTGCCCCATCGTGTATGCATTTTGCGGATGCCGAAACAACTTGCTTTGACACCCATCAAGGGTTCCCAATAAGTAAGGAGCGCCGTGATCCTCTCACTTAAGTAGCGGCGCAGTTGTCGTTCGACGTGTTGTTCAGTCAGTCCCTTATCGCCCCGTACAGTCACGTTGAACAGTGCCGAATCAGCCTCAGGGCCAGCCGCCTTGGCGTTCCGGCAAGCCTGGCATAGATACCAGCGACCCGCGAGTAACACGCGCTCCGTACTGAGTAACGGCACGTTGGGCGAGCGCGCCGTATCACGCAACTGTGCACGACGTTGTGTAATCCAGTCATGCCGCTCTGCAATGAGTTCATCAATGTACTTTTGAGGACAGCGTTTAGGTGCACTCACCTCTAGCTCATCAGCCGAGCGTAAGCGCAAATAAATATGCTTTATCGGCTTACGCAGAATGTTAACTTTAAGAGGCGTCGTTATTTGTTCCATGCCCACCTTGTTTGACGATAAGCTGCTTTAACTCGGTGATCTCTGACCGTAAACCAGCGATTTGCTCGTTTAACTGCTGCTCGCGACTTTGTTCAAGCTCTTGCTCACACGCTTGCAGTTCAAGTCGGCTTTCTTTATCCATTACATTGACAACAATACCGATCACCATGTTCAGAAAAGCAAAAGCGGTCAAAAAAATGAACGTCATATAGAACAGCCAACTCCATGGATAGACTTCCATCGTCTCATATTGGATATCCGTCCAGTCTTCAAACGTCATCACGCGGAACAGAGTAAGCATCGAACGTGCGATGTTTTCCCAGAGGAACGGATTAATATCTTTAAATAGATAACTCCCCAGCGCAGCGTAGATGTAGAAGATAATGAACATCAACAATACGACGTAACCCATCTGCGGCAGTGCTTTTAGCAAGGATGTAATGAGCGTTCGCAATTCGGGAATGATCGATATCATTCGAAGCACTCGGAAGACACGCACAAGGCGAGCCAACAAAGCAAGTTCCGAGTCGTTTACTGGAATGAGGCTGACCACAACTACCAGCGTATCGAACACGTTCCAGCCATTTTTAAAGAAGTGCTTTTTATCGCTATCGGCGATGAAACGAATGGTAATTTCAACCACAAAAAAAACTGTGATGAACCAGTCCAAGCCCACCAGCATCGTATTTACCAAGTTCGGTAGTTCGTAAGTTTTGGCACCAATTTCCAACGCCGAGATGATGATTACGGTAATCACCGCAAACTCAAATAAACGGTTGTTCTTTAACGCGGCTAAGCGCCCTTTTAGTGCTTCATACATACGATTGTTTTACCTTAAATATCGAAACA
The DNA here is from genome assembly GCF_964010655.1 of uncultured Idiomarina sp. NCBI lineage: Bacteria > Pseudomonadati > Pseudomonadota > Gammaproteobacteria > Alteromonadales > Idiomarinaceae > Idiomarina > uncultured Idiomarina sp. The sequence continues at coordinate 21,700 of NZ_CAXGLS010000019.1, read as the reverse complement.
CGTTTACAGATAGAAAACCCAAACTAAATAGCCTGCCAGTAGAAAACGGTAAATCACGTAAGGCCACATACCAACTTGATTTAACCATTTCAAAAACAGGTGAATTGCAGTGATAGCCGTTATAAATGAGGCCAAGGTACCTATCATGAATGCAGTCCAATTGATCAATATATCCTCGCTGACCACATCCATTAATTTTAGGGTTGCCGCTGCTAAAGTGATAGGAATCGCCATGAAAAACGAGAATTTTGAGGCGGTTTCTCGCGTCATTCCCAAAAATAGCCCTGCCGTAATCGTCGACCCTGATCGAGACGTACCAGGAATCAGAGCAACGGCTTGAAATAAGCCGACAATGATGGCGTCTTTTAAACCAATTTGATCGAGTGTTCGCGTTCCGCGACAAAACTTATCCGCCACCGCGAGCAATACGGCAAACACGACCGTTGTCGTAATGATGACTGCGACGGCGCGTAATACCGAATCAACGTAATCAATCAGGAAATAGCCGGCTACACACGCTGGAATGGTCGCGATCACGACCATCCATGCAAGTTTGCTCTCACCAACATGTTTTCCTCTCGGTATGGAACGCAAGCCATCAAAAAGCAAAGTCCCCACCTCTTTGCGGAAATAGCCAATAACGGCTAACAACGTTCCCACGTGAACCGCTAAATCAAAAGCAACCCCTTGATCTTGCCAGCCTGTAAGCACGGGCAACAAAATTAGGTGAGCAGAACTAGAGATGGGTAAAAACTCAGTAATCCCTTGTAATATCCCCAACCAAATAGCGTGTAAAAGATCCATATTAATGCCTACTAACTGATGTTTTTATCATTTTCGCAGGCATTATACGCACAACCGCTTTTAATTTAATAAGCGAAAGAATAAATTTTCGGTCTCTTATCGCTTAATGCGCGCATGTAATCGCGTGACCACGTCAATCGTATCCCTCTCTGGAATAAGAAAACACAGGTTAAATTCACTGGCACCCTGGCAAATAAGCCGCACGGGTGTTGGTGCGACGGCATCAAACACCCATTGGCTGAGCTGGGACTGACGACCAATTTGATTACCTATAAGTGCTATGAGCGTTAAGTTGTACTCAAGTTCAACTTTAGCAAACAGTTCAATCTCTGCGATGGCTGCGGCTGGCACAGATACCGCGTGATTAGCTTGACTACCTCCCTCATCTAACGTGAGCGCAATACTTACTTCTGAAGTCGTGATCAGGTCAACACTAATATCGTACTTAGCGAAAATCGAAAACAACTGCGCGAGAAAACCCGAAGCATGAAACATATCAATGCTATGTACGGTCATCAAAGTCTGCTGTTTACGGACTGCGACTGCCCTAACATCGGGTTTATGAGTACTGTTCTTTACCAAACGAGTTCCGCCACGAGCAGGATACGCCGCATGCCCGACAAATACCGGTATCTGATACTCAATAGCAGGCAATAAGCTCGCAGGATGTAAAACTTTAGCGCCAAAAGTCGCCATTTCAGCCGCTTCATCAAAGCTCATTTCAGCGATTGCAAAAGCATCTGAACATAGTCTTGGATCCGTCGAATACACGCCCGCCACATCGGTCCAAATTTGTAACTCTTGAGCTTGGACGACAACCGCGAGCAACGCTGCTGAATAGTCACTTCCGCCGCGTCCCAGGGTTGTTGTTTGACCCCTCTCATTTTTTCCGATAAAGCCTTGGGTTACATAGAGCCGACCAGGCTCTAAGGTTTTAAGCCATTGTGGTGCTTTTTCTATCATGGCTTTAAGCTGCGGTCTCGCTCGACCGTATCGACTGTCGGTAAAGAGCCAAGTTTTCGCCTCAAGTACTGCACTCGGTTGTTCTGTTTTCGCTTCCCAAGCCCAGCTAAATAGTAGGCTTGAACAACACTCACCAAAACTCAAAAGCTGATCGCGCCACGCGACAAACGAAGCATCATGGGGAGTAGGTCTGCGCGCCACATGTTGTCTCAGTCGGTCATGCAAGTCATCAAGCGCTAATTGCTTCTCCACCGCTCCGGCTCTGTTTAAACGGGATAATTCATCGGCGATCTCTGTATGTCGATGCACTATCTCAGACAATATAGACTCCACATTGTCAGACTCGTTAGCGAGCATCACTAGCCGGTCGGTAACGCCAGCACATGCACTTACGACCACTAAGATAGGTTGGTTTTGTGATTTTACGTTGGCAACCGCGGCGCATATTGCCGAATAATTAGCGACACTGGTTCCACCAAATTTTGCAACTCGAAATGTATGTTGGGGATTAGTCATTTGATCCTCTGAACAACTTACAACAATGTTCAGAGAGCTTGGTACATGATGAGGATTCTCAATACTGCAGCCAGAAGCTCTCCACCCGTTTGGTGACAACTGCAGGTGTTCAAACCCAACAGCCGATAACTAAGCATCCAACCGCTCAGTTACCTCGGCGAAAAACTCCCTCACATTTCTTAAGTGTTGGAACTTATCAAGAAATGCTACCTAGCTATCGCGCCTCTTCCTAAGCCTTATTATTAATCGTTCGTTGATGAGATTCAACTGCCGAAATGAAACTACAAACCTGGTTACGACCATTTGACTTTGCTTGATACAACGCTCGATCGGCTTGTGAGATTAACTCTTCTGGGCTCTTAACTCTGTCAGCACTCGATACACCGATGCTCACACTGGTCGTTACCGATTCAGTAATTGACATATTCAGACTACGGCGAACGCGTTCCGCGAGTCCTAAAGCATCACTTTTTGAGGTGTTCGGAGCGATGATTAGAAATTCTTCACCTCCCCAACGGCCGACAACATCGTCATCACGAACGACCTCAGTGAGACGTTGAGCCATTTTGACGAGCACTTCGTCACCAAATAGGTGGCCGTGTTCATCGTTAATTCTTTTAAATAGATCAACATCGAGTAATAGGACAGAAATAGGTAATGTCCGACGCTCTTTATATAAACTGAATAGCGTTACGTCGAGATACTGTCGGTTATACAACTGTGTCAGTTTATCCGTCTTCGCCATTTTTTCTAAGCGAATACTTTGTTCTTGTAATAACTCATTGGCCTCGGTTCGCGTCTTTTCATAAAAACGGTACAAAAGAAGACTAATAACAAATACCTCGAGCGTATTTAAAAAGCCGCCGAGTGATAAGTAAGGCACTTGTTTAACGAAAATGCTGATGTAGAGCTGAATCAGGAAGATAGTAAAAAAGACAACGGTTAACCAAAAACCCCGTGTCTTACCTAAAAGAAAAAACGCAAAAGGAGGAAAAACAGCGGTCCATAAGTAGCCATTATTGCTTCCAGCCGCCAATGATAAAAACGCAGTGATCAATAATCCCAGAGTGAGAACAAAAAGCCAACTTACCAGCTCTAGTAATCGCTTCCGTTTAACAAGGTACAGCAGGCTCGCCGCAATAACCGCACCCAACGCATCAAGCAGAGCGAGTACCGGGTCACCGAATACAGCTAAATTTATTACCGCCAGTAGACACAGTGCGCCGACCCCCATCATCAAGCACGCTTGTAACAGTTGGCTGCGGCGATAATTAGGATCAAGCTTATCGATGATATATGTAGGACGAAGTAATTTTTTCACTCAGATTGATTAACCGCCCAAATAAAAAAAGATTGACGGAAAAATAAACACCCGTCAATCTTTTTTGGAATCGATTAACTCAATCAAGCGGATTGTTTTAACGTATCCATGTCAATAACAAAACGATATTTAACATCACCTTTTTTCATTCTTTCGAAGGCTTCGTTAATATTCTTGATATCAAGCATTTCTACATCACAGTGAATGCCATGTTCACCACAGAAGTCCAACATTTCTTGGGTTTCTGGCATTCCACCAATCAGCGATCCTGCAAGTACACGACGCTTCATTACCAGTTGCCCTGCCTGTAATGCGGGATCTACTGGCTCAAGCAAGCCGACCAAAATATGCGTTCCATCAAATTTCAGACAATTCAAATACGGATTTAAATCATGCTGAACAGGCACGGTATCAAGCATAAAGTCAAAGGTTTCTGCCACCGCTTCCATTTGTTCCGGATCAGTCGAAATAACAACGTGATCAGCGCCTTGCTTTTTAGCTTCTTTGACTTTACTTTCCGAGCGCGTGAAGAGGGTCACTTCTGCGCCCATCGCTTTAGCGAACTTTACACCCATGTGACCTAAGCCACCCATTCCAATCACGCCGACTTTGTCACCCTGCTTAACACCATAGTGACGCAGTGGAGAATAGGTGGTTATCCCTGCGCATAACAAAGGAGCACTCTTGGCAGGATCGAGGCTGTCGGGAACGCGAACAACAAAACGGTCACTGACAACAACATTTTCTGAGTAGCCGCCGTAGGTAATTGAGCCATCATGCTTGTCCTCACCGTTGTAAGTCGGCACCATGCCACTCAAGCAATATTGCTCTAACCCTTGATCACATGCCTCACAGCTACGACAAGAGTCAACCATACAGCCAACACCAACAATGTCGCCTTCTTTATAGTCTTTAACATCCTTACCGACAGCCGTTACGCGACCAATTATTTCATGACCGGGAACCACTGGGTAAATCGTTCCACCCCAGTCATTCTGTACGTAGTGAATATCCGTGTGACAAACACCGCAATACAGAATATCGATGGCTACGTCATCTGCTCGAGGCTCACGCCGTTCAATAGTATGGGGAGCCATACCTGAGTTTTCAGATTGAGCCGCATAAGATTTAGTCATGCTTTATCTCCAAAGTTGATATAAATTTAGATTCAGCTATTACGAATGTTGTAAGTAATGGTAATCAATTTACAATTCACGTACCATTTGGAAGTCAGCAACCTTCAAAGTCGTGACAAAATGCTCAAACACGTGATGCTCAGTAAGCTTAAAATCATTTCACTCGTTACCGCTGTTTCAATTCTTAGCATAGGCAGCTTCGCGCATAGCGCACCGACTGATCCTTCCATCAATACGACGCAGTTCGATCTGCCGGTCGATCAGTCAATTCACTATATGACTCGTCAGACTTGGACAACCCGCGATGGCTTGCCCCACAACTCGATAAATGCCATTGCACAAGATAAGCAAGGCTTTCTCTGGTTTGGAACTTGGCAAGGCCCGGTCCGCTTCAACGGCAAAGACTTTGAGATCTACGATGATATACGCATTACTGGATTACCCGACATCGGTATTTTCTCAATTGCGCTCAATCCGTGCGACGATAGTATCTACGTTGCGGGTGCGCGCGGAGGACTTAGCCGCTTTCATGACAACCGCTGGCTTCCACTTGAGCCTGCACCTCCATTTGTCAACGAAGTAGAAATCGACGCGCACTGCACGATTTGGGTCTCAAGTAGCGAACAAGGCTTGCTCACGTACGAAAATAATGAACGTGTATCGCAATTTACTACCGAAAATGGCTTACCCTCAAATAACGTCTATCAAGCACGTATTGATGACAAAAGCAATTTATGGGCGGCAACGTCTGCCGGGCTGGCGGTCAAGCCTGCGGGTTCAACACGGTTTAAAGTCATCGAAGGAATTCCCGCTGACCGTATTCGGAAACTTTTTCTCGATACGGATGGTCAGCTCTTGATTGGCACCGGCAACGGGGTTTACCAACAACAACCTAATACATTTGAATTTAAACAGTTGTTGCCAAATATCAATTACACCATTAGCGCGATCAATCGTACAAGAGACGGAGCTCTGTGGTTAGGGACCTACCGTAATGGCGTATTGCGTCTGTACAATGGCGAATTGCAGCAAGTTACTACGGCTAATGGACTCCCCAATAACCACGTCTTAGATATTCTTGAGGACCAAGAAGGGAGTGTTTGGGTATCGACCCACGGTGGTCTCATGCAGTTTCGGCGTTCATTGTTCACCACGATGCAATCTCATAACGGTCTTGCTGGCGACTTTGTAAGGTCGGTTTATGAATATAAAAACCAACTATACGTTGGAACAAGCAACGGCATAAGTACCGTCAACGAGTCACGTCTCGCAACCTTTAACCCCCCTCACCCTTTGGCAAATCAATCTGTTCTTTCGTTTGCTGATTATCAAGGGCAACTGGCCATTGGTACCTATACCAATGGCTTATTCATCTGGGATGGTGAACGCGTTACCGACCACTTAACTACCGATAATGTTCTTAAATCAGAAGAAGTGCGTGCCATCGCAACGTCAGAACAATATGGTGTATTCCTCGGTACGCCGATTGGGGTTACCCAACTAGTGAAGACAGCCAACGGCTGGCAGTCAAAATTAATAACGACCCGAGATGGACTGCAAAATAATTACATCACCACGCTCCGGGTCATTGGCGATGAACTTTGGGTTGCCTCAGTCAGTGGTGTTTCTGTCATTGACTTAGCCGCGTCATCAGATCATTCGTTTAAGATTAATAAGCTTGATTTCAGTGGCTTGAATGACGCCCAGTTAACCTTTCAAATTAGTCTGAAAGGTCCTTACGTTTTTCTCGCTACCGATCGAGGTCTAATATATCACCATCAAAAGAATGATACCTGGGGCATCATTAACCGAGATCAAGGATTACCATTGGATAACTATATGTCCATGGCCTTTGATGGGGATGCAAACATTTGGTTAGGTTCTAACCGTGGCGCCCTGTTTATTGCCCATGATGTATTTGATGACTTTCTCAATGGCACGATCGATAAACTGACCTATCAACGCTTTACCGAAGTCGATGGTATGGGGAGTTCACAAATTAACAGTGGCAGCCCTGCAATGATACGCAGTAGTACGGGACGAGTATGGATGAGCACTGCGCGTGGCGTATCGTCGATTGCACCCTCCGATTTGAAATCGATGGTACAGGTCGCCCCACCCGCGGTTATTTCATCCGTGACAGCCGACGGCGAGCGAGTGACTTATGGAGGCCATATACCGGCGGATACGCAACGCCTTGTAGTCAATTACGCCGGATTAGGATACCTCATGGCCGACCACATCGAATATCAAGTTCGCCTTGTGGGTTTCGATGATAATTGGCTTGCTCGCGGTTCAATGACCACATCTGAATATACGTCCTTACCCGCCAATGATTACGTATTTCAGGTCCGCGCTGCGTATCCAGGAGGTGCTTGGAGTGAACCCGTCAGCTTCGCCTTCACTCGCTCTGAACATCCCTGGCAACAATCATGGTTTTGGCTATCTATCATCTTTGCCTTGGGATTGGCGGCAACTATATTAGTGCGAGCACGAATTCGCTTTTTGAACAACCAACGGGCTCAACTCGAGCTGATGGTTGCCGAAAAAACCAAAGAGCTTAAAGGGCTTGCACGTCAAGACTCACTGACTCAGTTAGGTAATCGGCGAGCATTTGATGAGCAGCTTCAGTATGAATTTAAACGTTGTGAGCGATCGGAACAGCCTCTATCGCTTGCTATTATCGACGTCGATCACTTCAAATCTATTAATGACCGTTTTTTACATGTGATCGGTGACCAAGTACTGATAGAGCTCTCGGCGCTATTAAGCAACATGTTAAGAGATATAGACTACATTGCGCGCTGGGGCGGCGAAGAGTTTGCATTGTTAATGCCCGAGACAACCGCTAAAGAAGCGCTACAAGCAGCCGAACGAATTCGTCAGCGGATAGAGGACACATCTTATCAACATCTTGCCGATGAGCTAGCTGTGACAGTGAGTATTGGCGTGGCCTCGAGCGAACATTACCCTAATCACAGTGCGCTGTTAGTAGCTGCTGATAAAGCGTTATATAAAGCCAAGCAAAGTGGTAGAAATAGAACGGAGTTAGCCTAAATATGAAAAAGTCACTTATCGCGTTGACGGTGGTCGGGCTGCTCGCTGGTTGCGGCGACGCCACCACTCATGAGCAAAACGCTAACACCAAAGTGTCGGTCAAAAGCGTCTCAATGTCAGAGAAGCTCAATGAAATTTATCAAGGGTATTTTACCGAAAATCTCGATTTAAATCCTCTCACGGCGACGTATATCGGGCGCGAAGGCTATAACGACAAACTGCCTAATTTTTTGTCACCAGCCCACCGTAAAAAACAACGCCAGTTAGAGCAGACATACCTAGATAAAATCGATTCTATTGATATCGACTCATTAACTGAAAAGCAGAAAATTAGCTATCAAATATTTCGTCAGGACCGCATTAACGCCATCGCAGGGTTTGCGTTTCCTTCGCACCTGATCCCGATTAACCAGTTTTATAATCTGGCAAATCAATATGCGATGCTTGGTTCAGGTGACTCGGCTCAACCATTTAATGATGCTGAAGACTATGCCAATTGGGCAAAGCGGATGCATCAAATCCCTGTCATATTTGATCAAGCTATCGCAAATATGAAAGAAGGCGTAGAAACAGGTATTGTTCAACCTCAGGTACTCATCAAAAAATCAATAACACAAATCCGAGCTCAGCAAGTTAATGATGTTAAAGAAAGTATTTTCTGGCGCCCCATTGACCAGTTTCCAGATACGTTATCGGAGCAACAACAGGAAGCGTTCCGCACTCAATACGCCAACATATTGAATAACGAAGTTATTCCCGCCTATCAACGCTTAGCAGACTATTTAGAGCAAGAATACTTACCTCACACACGCACCAAGAGTTTCGGAATTGGTCAGCTTCCAAACGGAAAAGCATGGTATCAGCACCAAATCAAAGTCAATACATCAATCGATATCAGTGCCGACAAGGTTCACCAACTCGGTAAGCAAGAAGTCGCGCGTATTCATGATGAAATGCGTCAAATAATGACTGAAATCGACTTTCAGGGTGATTTAAAAGCATTCTTTAACTTCATGACCAACGACGAACAATTTATTTACCCAAGTCGTCAAGCCATGCTGGAAGACTACCGTGCTCTCCGCGCAAAAGTGGACGCGCGTGTGCCGAAACTATTTAATATTTTCCCGCAAGCGGACTACGAAGTGAGACCCGTTGAACGCTTCCGCGAGCAGTCAGCCAGTTCCGGTAGTTATCAATCTGCACCGAGGGGGAACACGCGCCCTGCTATATTTTACCTAAATACGTACGATCTTCCCTCTCGCCCCACGTGGGCAAAAACCGCTCTATTTTTGCACGAGGCAGCACCGGGACATCATTTCCAAATTAGTATTCAGCAAGAATTGGAGGACTTACCGCTATTCCGTAAGTACGGTCGACAAACAGCATATACCGAAGGCTGGGGTCTCTATGCTGAATCGTTAGGCGATGAGCTGGGATTGTACCAAGATCCTTATCAGCGATTTGGTGCGTTAGCGGCTGAGCTCTGGCGGTCTATTCGTTTAGTTACTGACACCGGCATTCATGATAAAGGTTGGACCCGCCAGCAAGTGCTCGACTACATGTACGATAATGCTCCAGTAGCAAAAGCACGGGCTGTTTCAGAGGCAGAGCGCTTCATGGCGTTACCGGGGCAAGCCCTCGCTTATAAAATAGGTCAGTTGAAAATCGCAGAGTTACGACGCATGGCAGAACAAAAGCTCGGTCCTAAATTCGATATCAAGCGTTTTCATCGCATCGTGCTAGAAGATGGCGCACTGCCTCTATTTTTACTCGAGAAGAAAGTTCGCCTATGGATAGCGCAGCAACTTTAATCCTCATCCGACTGCTGGCGCGCCGCGCGGCGTGCCAGCCCAGCACAGCGTTTCGAGCAGTACTTAACCTGTTCCCAATCGCGCTCCCATTTCTTTCTCCACGTAAAGGGTCGATGACAATGGGCACAGCATTTGGTGGGTAAATTAGATTTTTTATGTGCCATGTTAAAGTAAATGATCAACGGGGAGTCGAGCGGTAAGCCATACAACAAACCGACGTCGCCAGCCGACATCAGGTTCGCGATAAATACGTTTGACCGGAACATGACTGCGATCCACCCAATAAAGTTTATAAAAACGGTTTAACCTAACTTGATACGCCCGCAGCGGTAATTCATGATCAAAAATCTCGATGATGCGTTTTGCCAGACTTGGCGATTCGATAATGAGGCCCGCTTCGGTATTAATTTGTGCTGACCGTGGGTCAAAATTGAACGAACCAACGAAGACCGAACGCTCATCAACAGTCACCGTCTTAGCATGCAAACTTGTCGCTGAGCGACGAAAATAGGGCAACACCCGATTTTGGGGAGATTCTTCAGTGCGCCGTATTTCGTATAGTTTTACACCCGCGGTTAGCAGGCGTCGCCGACGCCGTTGATAACCCGCGTGTACTGCGGGTACATCTGTTGCTGCTAACGAGTTCGTTAGTACTTGAAACTGAACACCCTGCTCGAGCATCGCTTCAATCTGTTGAACACCATTTTGCGTTGGCACAAAGTAAGGCGAAACCATACGAACCTGGTGTTTTGCACGACTCAACACCTTAACCATTTGTTGAACTACTAAACGCGATGGCTTGCGTGACATTGATGCTTTGTACGGATCATCACTAATCCATTGGGCTTCTGCCGAATGCCAGGTTAATCGACTTAAATCGAGATCCTCGTCAGCGAGACCACCGAATACATACTCATTCAGTTGCTCTGCATGGGCTTGTTTACTGAATTGCTGCCAACGCGCAATAAACGCCTCGGTCCGACTGCGACCCGATATATTGTCAATCGACACAGCGAGATCACACTGCCAATAGTTCGACCAGTCCTCAGCAATAGCGCTCACGCAATCACCCTTGACGAGTACATCTAAATCTGAAAATAGCTGCCCTGCATGGGTTCCAAAGTACTCGTCACCAATATTGCGACCACCCACGATGGCATAGCAGTCATCGACAATGAACGCCTTATTGTGCATGCGTCGATTAACGCGTCGAAAGTCAGTAAAGTAATTAAGCCAGCGCAGTTTGCGATGAACTAAGGGGTTAAACAACTTAACTCGAAAGTTCGGATGCTGACTGAGATCACGTAACAACTGTTCGGTTGGCTTACTCGTAAAATCATCCAACAGCAAATAAACCTTCACGCCACGCTCAGATGCCAGTTTGCACTCATTCAACAGCGTTAAGCCACTGGCATCATCGCGCCACATGTAATATTGCAGCTTGATTGAGTGCGAAGCCATGCGGATAAGCGCAACGCGTTGGCGTAGACTTTCTCGGGCATCATCAAGCAAAGCAAACCGGTTGTGCTGTTTCATCGCAGGTGCTCGATTGCCTGCTGGATTCCCGCCAGTGTCAGTGCTTCCATCCGTCCGGACATGATCTCATCGATCATCTGAATAGAGGGGTAGTACTTCCAATGACTTTCAGGCTGAGGGTTGAGCCATACTGCGCGCTCAAATCGAGCCAACAGACGCTCTAACCAGACCTTTCCGGGCTCCTCGTTCCAGTGCTCAACACTCCCACCGGAGAATGCAATTTCATAGGGCCCCATGGTTGCATCCCCAACAATGATAAGTCGGTAATCCTCACCGAACCGTTTAATCAGAGATTCGGTGCTAACAAAGCTTGAACGCCGACGCGCGTTGTCATGCCAGACGCCTTCATAAACACAATTATGAAAATAGAAGCGTTCGAGGTTATGAAACTCGCCCTTCAGTGCTGTAAAAAGTTGCTCGACCTCGTAGATGTGATCATCCATCGAGCCACCAATATCCAACAGTAACAACACATTTACGGCATTGTGTCGTTCAGCTTGCCATTGCAGATCCAGCAGCCCACCTTTTTTACTTGTCGCTCGGATTGTTGCTTCAAGATCCAACTCGGTCTGAGCTCCCGTTCTTGCGAACTGACGCAAGGACCGCAAAGCCAGTTGATATGAGCGTTGCTCTAATGCAGCATGCTCGTCTAAATCACGGAATTCTCGTTTATCCCATACTTTGGCTGCACTTCGATTTCGGTTCCCCTCTTGCCCAATACGAATACCGTTTGGATGATAACCGTAGGCGCCAAACGGCGAAGTACCTCCAGTACCTATCCATTTGTTGCCACCTTGATGCCGAGACTGCTGCTCCTTTAACCGCTCCTTAAAGGCCTTCATTAGCTCGTCTAGGCCACCTAACTGGTTTAGCTTCTGTTTATCCTCTTCGGATAGATTTCGCATCAGCGGGTTATTCAGCCAGTCCTCAGGGATACGTTCGGCCACATCCACATCGACGACTTTATCGATATACTCGGAAAAGGCGCGGTCAAATCGATCAAAAAAACGTTCATCTTTGACCAATATAACTCTCGATAATCGATAAAAGTCATCGATACTCCCCCAAATCACTTTTTTTTCTAACGCTTCGAGCAACGTGAGATACTCAGTGATAGAGGTTTTTAAGCCGTGTTTTCGAAGCGTAAAGTAAAACTCAATAAGCACGAGACGCCCGCTCGATCAATTCGATATCTTGCTCATGTTTCAACAGTGCACCGGCTAACGGCAACATAGATGGCCGCTCGCGATACTCAGCAAGTTGCTCGGGTGAAATATCTTCGGTTAGCAATAAACGCAACCAATCCAGTAACTCCGACGTTGACGGTTTCTTCTTTAAACCTGATATCGAGCGCACACCAAAAAATACCGCGAGTGCCTCATCAAGTAATCGAGCCTGCAGGTTTGGAAAATGAACTTTCACGATCTCAGCCAACGTTACTTCATCCGGAAATTGGATATAATGAAAAAAGCAGCGACGTAAGAAAGCGTCGGGTAATGTTTTTTCATTATTAGACGTGATAATAACGATAGGTCGCTGTTTTGCCTCGACCTGCTCCCCGGTCTCATAGACGTGAAAAGCCATTTGATCGAGTTCTTGTAATAGATCGTTAGGAAACTCAATATCGGCCTTATCAATTTCATCTATCAATAATACAGGACGTTTTTCGGCGCTAAAGGCTTGCCACAACTTGCCCGGCTTAATGTAGTTTGAAATGTCATGTACTTTGTCGCTACCCAGTTGACTATCACGTAAGCGCGAGACCGCATCGTACTCGTAAAGGCCTTGTTGTGCTTTTGTCGTCGACTTGATGTTCCACTGCAAAAATGGCGCATCAAGTGACTCCGCAAGTTCGATTGCTAAACGAGTCTTGCCCGTACCCGGTTCTCCTTTTAGTAGTAAGGGCTTCTCGAGTGTCACAGCCGCGTTTACGGCCTGTGACAAGTCATCAGAAACGATGTAATGCTCTGTGCTTTTAAAACTCATTAATTTTTAACCTTATCAAGTCGATTCAAAATTCTGGCTAAATCCGCTTTCACAAAGGGTTTTGTCAAATAATCATCCATCCCTGAACGCAGAGCGTGAGTGCGAGTTTCAGGGTATGCATTAGCGGTCAATGCAACAATATGTGGTTGATATATCGGTAGGTCACGAATTTTTAACGTGGTCTCAATCCCATCCATGGTCGGCATATGAAGATCCATAAACACAACATCGACAGTGTTCTGTTTTAGCATCTCAACAGCCTCATGACCACTCGATACTTTTGTCACATGTTGATCGAGCGATGTTAGCATCTCGCTCACGATCAGCTGATTGATAGGATTGTCATCCACAATCAATATACGGCGAGACACAAGCGTAGGTAGTTTCGGCTTATCAAGCGCTTCGTGATTAACATCATCACTATAAACCGCATACATGGGTAGACGTAGACTAAAACATGTCCCTCGATTCGGCTCGCTATCGACTTCAATTTCACCATCTAATAGCTGTACTAAGTTTCGTACGATGGCTAAGCCAAGCCCGCTGCCGCTTTGCTTTTTACTTAATCCTTGATGCTCTTGTTCAAAGAGTTGCCAAATACGTTGTGTGTCACGAATGCCTGCACCTGTGTCACGTACCTTAATCAGCAATTCGCCCTGCGCTTGCGCTTGAGTCGTCGTGACTGGATCGACAGACCAGTCAATCGACAGCATAATAGTGCCTTGTTCAGTGAACTTAACGGCGTTGTTCAGCAGATTTGTCAATATTTGTATCAGTCGGGCGCGATCACTAAAAATGCGTTCAGGCAACGCTTTGCTGTGGTGAATAATAAACTTCACACCCTTTTCTTCGATTGGCGCACGATACATCGACTCAATGTGTTGCAGAATCCGCGCTAGCTCTAACACGTCTTTATTAAGCTTCAGCTGGCCTTCTTCTGAGCGTGTTAGATCCAATAAATCATTGAGCATCTGTAGCAAATGATCACCGCTCTCTTTAACGGTCATGAGTAATTGATGTTGATGAGTATCCAAAGCAGTATTCTCGAGCACACTGACTAAGCCCAAAATACCATGTAACGGTGTTCTCACTTCATGGGACATATTGGCTAAAAATACATTCTTAGCACTGGCCGCACGACGCGCATTAATTTCTGCCTGCTTTTGTTCAGTGACGTCCGTTACCGTTCCGGCGTAGCGCGTTGCTTTTCCGTGTTCATCCCGCTCAATGACACGACCTCTGTCAAGAACATAAACGTAATGTCCGTCACGGTGGCGAATGCGATGTTGGCTCTCATAAAACGGTGTAATTCCATCCAGATGATCTTTAACCGCTCGCCATACGCGGTCATAGTCATCTGGGTGAAGTCGGCTTGACCAACTATATGGACTTTGCTCTATTTCCTCTCGTGACCAGCCGAAAATCTGCGCCCATCGGTCGTTGAAAGAAGTTAAGTTAGATTGAGGATTCCATTCCCAGGTGCCGAGTCGAGTCGCGTCGAGTAGCAATTGTAACCGATTACGCTCAGTTTCTAATTTTATCTCTAACTCTTTGCGCTCCGTAATGTCGATTAAATAGCCAAATAATAATGGCACGCCGTCATCAGTATCCATTTTTATAATCGTGGTATCGGATACCCATACATGACGTCCATTTTTATGCTTAATGCGATAATCATTGTGTGTGATACGAAAACCCGTTTCGCCGCTTTTTAAGCGTTTAACTTCCTCATTGACACGAGGTAAGTCATCCTCATGTATAAGAAACTTAAAATGAACTTCACGGTCGATAAACTGCTGTTTATTGTAACCAAAGATGGACTCAACATTATCCGACACATAACGCACCGGCCACAGTTCCGAGTCTTGCCAGACAAACAAGCACACACTGTTGCCCGCAGCAAGTAACTCTGCAAAGTTTTGATTACCGATCTGCTCGGGGTTAGGTACACTCAATGTTTCTTTCATTTACTCACGCGTCGCATATCACAACTCAATGCATTCTAACCATAACGTACATAAACTGACAGCACCCTTGGACGACTTAAAACAACTAGTCCCATAGTGAAACCCGGTCAGCTAAACGACCATTGGCTAAAGTGGTTTGAAGTTCATCCGCCATCCAACGGCCGGCATCGATCGCCTTGCTCCAGTATTGAATTCGTTGTGCCGCATCTAATTGCGCGAAGTCATTTCGATCGGGAATTTTTTGATAGGGCAACTTATTTAGAAAAGCCTCAGTTGGACTAATAAAAATGGTATTGGGCCAATTTCGTCCTGTACTGCGCCGCCATTTCAGACGTTTATCAAACCACCCAGGAATCGCTTCATGATGAAAATGCGGATAAAGGGTCAAGCCATCGACACCCGACAAATCAATATCAAAATGATAGTCAGTAATCCCACCGTCGCGATAGACTCCACGCGGAGCGCCCGGGATATCGCGTACCCCTTCCAACACCATCGGAATGGAGCCGGTAGCCAACAACGCTGGCTGGAAATTGCGCTCAGTTAAAGCAACATGCTGTGTGGGTAAGTCGTTCCAACCTTTTGAGAGCGCTAAATTTGACGCTGGATGGTGAAACACGACACGTTCATAATAACGCCCCAGCCAGCTACGGTTAATGCTATTTGCAAGAGCAGAGGACAGCAGTCCCAAAGCTTGTCGACGTCCCTCTTTAGCGGTAGACCGCAAACAACGTACGGCAATAAAGTGATGATGCACACGCGTCTGTGACAAAATCGAGGATACGGCTGATTCTGGAACATATCGATGCAGTAGATTCTCGGCTTCGGCAGTAATCTCCCGTTGATCAGGTCTCGCACTGTAAGTTTGATGACTGTAGAGCTCAGCGAATAGACGACTGGCAGCGACCGGATCCTCTTGACCTAACGATGCAAAACGCCAAGCGCCGGCTGAAGTGCCAAGGGTATTAAGAGGCTGCTTTTTACCGGCGAAGAATTCCCCGAATAGCCATTCATCAATACCTTGTAATACAAACCACTTCGGCCCCCCGGAAGCGCCCATTAAAAGCCCAATATCATCAGCGGTCAAACCGTTCTGTTGAATATGAGCTAAAGCGCTCGCTCCTGCACGAATGGAAACAAATGATTGCGTCATGGCGCCACGTCCTTATAGTTGTTTTTTTCGTTCTGCCAATACACCCAACACCAGCAATAAGCCAAGGACAGCGGGTCCGAGCAAATGCAATGGAATGGTATAAATCCAACTCGCTAGTATCGGCGTGAAGCCAATTAACAAATAGCCATAGCCAAAGGCACACAAAGCCACAAAAATTAGTGCTCGCACAATGAACGGGTAGTTCGAAACTGATTTTTTAACTAAACGGTTCACCTCATCACCATAAATCACTAATAATGTAGCCAATATCATCATAGCGATTTCATGGGTGTGTTGCCGAAGCATCATGCCTAGCTGGTTCATCAATTGCAGCAATCGAATTCTCCTTAAGCTTACCTAAGCTTCGAAGTATACCGATTTTTACTTATTCGAACATCCCCCGTCCCCTCTTTGCTACTCGCAGCGCCGCGTCAACTTTGGTATCCTCATACTTATCATTAATCAAAAATACACATGACAACGCATGAAATTTATCTCATTTAATATCAATGGAATCAGGGCTCGACTTCACCAATTGCAAGCGATGATCGATAAACATCAACCTGATGTTATCGGACTTCAAGAAACCAAAGTTCATGATGACCAGTTCCCGCAACAGGCCGTGGAAGATATGGGTTATCACGTGAACTTTTTTGGGCAAAAAGGTCATTATGGCGTTGCTTTACTGAGTAAGAAACCACTCACAAACGTGCAAAAAGGCTTTCCAAATGAGCCCGAGGATGCTCAACGCAGAATGATCATGGGGGATTACCCGCTCGATGATGGTGCTACCGTACGCGTTTTAAATGGTTATTTTCCACAGGGTGAAAGCCGCGACCATCCCACAAAGTTTCCAATGAAAGCGCAGTTTTATCGTGACCTCATTAACTACCTCAATGATGACTTATCCCCAGAACAACCCGTTATTGTGATGGGCGATATGAACATCTCTCACCAAGATCGTGATATCGGTATCGGCGAAACGAATGCTAAGCGCTGGTTAAGAACAGGTAAATGTAGCTTTTTACCCGAAGAACGTGACTGGTTAAATGAAGTACTTGATTGGGGACTGATCGACACTTATCGTACGTTAAACCCCGAGCAAGATAACGAGTTTAGTTGGTTTGATTACCGTTCTCGTGGATTCGACGATAATCGTGGTCTTCGTATCGATTTAATTCTTGCCACGCAAACGCTCGCCGATCGTTGCGAAGAAAGTGGCATAGACTATGAGCTACGAGGCATAGAGAAACCCTCGGATCATGCTCCAATTTGGAGTCAGTTCTCTATCTAACTTATTAGTAAAAGGATCGCGGTAATGGCGCTGCTACTTAATATTGTTGCACTTTGCATCCTCATCGCTACTTGGGTGAATGACAGTTGGCGCATATTGAGAAGCAGCCGCCTATTACAGCACTTATTATTCGGTTCCGCTGCCGTCATCAGCTTTATTTGGCTATTTTCAGCCAAGCTCGAACAAGGCCTGAGTATTCATTTCTTATTGATTACCACACTCACCCTCATGCTTGGGTTCCGCTATGCATTGCTGGCAGGGGTCGCTATTATAGCTGTCAATAGTTTTGCCAATAGCTATCCATTGAATGCGATTGGCGCGCTCTACATTAGCCACATTGTAATACCGGCTGCGGTAACTTATGTGGCTTATGCCGTTATATATCACAGACTCCCGCGACATCCCTTCGTTTATATATTTTTGAATGCATTTCTTGCCGCGGCCGTCGCCATCGCTATGACCCAATTAGCACATGCGGCTTGGGCCTTAATGAGTGACCGTTTGACGCCCAAACAAATATGGGAAAACTATTTAATGATTACACCTCTGGTGATGTTTCCCGAGGCACTTTTGAATGGCATGGCGGTGACATTAATGGTTGTTTATCGACCGAATTGGTTAGTCACATTTAACGATAAGCAATATATTGACCCGAACTAATGTTGATCAGGAGGCAGTACAGATAGCGCTTGCTCCAACACATAGGCTAAGTCCATATAGGTCGGCCCTCCGTCAGTAGGCTTTTTTAAAACCGCACGGCTTTGTTTCAGCTTATCTCGTAGTTCCCAATACCAACCTCGTAACCTCCTCGGAAGGGGTTGATTCGCGCGCCAGCCAAACCAAGCAATTAATTGCAACGGCATACTTAGAATCACCAACGACGTGAGTAAGCCCTGCTGCCAATAGGCATGTAAAAATTGCCAATGTAACATGGCATTGACGACAGCAATCGCGGGTACCCAACGCTCCATCATCCGCAACAAAGGTACTAATCGGGTCTCTCGGAATGCTGCAACGACCGCATGACGAGGCCACCTTCTCGCGTACACATGTCCGTCTTTAAATAGTCGGAATATACTGAGTTTCAAATCGTATTCCTTCTCATTGACTGAGCTTCAGTTATTCAAGTTATCAACGTTTTCTGTGGATAACTTTGTTGATAGGGTGTACTCATTAGCGCACACCTCGCGAACTATATACGCTTTTGCTTACTGGACGTATTATAATCAACTACATGTTTGTTTTGCACCTTTATGGCTAATTCAGATAAGCTATGGTTAAGATAGTTCGTAGGAGATGTCATGCCAGCCCCTTCTTTATTAGCGCCATGCTCGGGTCGCTTGCTCACGTCAAGTCATCACCCTAGCCCGCTGATTCAGTCACAGTGGCTTGGCCACACCACATGTATTGATGTCTCTGGCAACCAAGTGTTCGCGCCTGCCGATGCCGTCATCAGCTATATATCACCGGCAGGCAACTTTATTCACCTCAACACTGACGCGTTGGGTCGCATCCTACTGTGTCTCGGCGCACATGAGCCAGCCAATAAATTGACAGCGCTACACCGCCATGTCGGTAGCGGTGATGAGGTAACTCGCGGCACGCCGCTATTGTCGCTGAATCAAGCGTTAATAAGACGACAAGCGAATGCTTACAATCTAATGGCCGTTATACTGCAACCTAATTACTCGTTCGATAAACTGACATTGAGAGAAAGCGGCGCCGTCACCGCTTTAGAATCTGAATTAGTTATTCAAAAGGACATATAATGATCAAAGTGCATGGCATCAAAAACTGTGACACCGTAAAAAAATCCATAAAATGGCTAGAACAACATCAACTTAAGTACGAATTCCGTGATGTGCGCGAAATTCCGCTATCCACAGCTGAGGTCGAGCAATGGCTCGCCGATATACCCGCTGACCAACTGGTAAATAAGCGCAGTACCAGTTGGCGACAGTTGGACGAATCACAACGTGATCTGAGTAATCAGGCGTTGGTGTGCCAGCTTATAGTCGAGCAACCAACATTGTTTAAACGGCCGCTAGTTCAAGCCAAAGGAGAGGCACGCGTTGGCTTTAATGCCCAACAGTGGGAGGCATGGTTAGGCTGATGTCAAATAGTGAAACATTGCAACTGGCTAAAACGCTATTAGAGAGGCCATCGATCACGCCTGCTGATGAAGGCTGTCAGCAAGTACTCGGCGATCGGCTGAAATCGCTTGGCTTCGAATTGGAGTCGATGATATTTGAGGATACGACTAATCTTTGGGCGCGTCTGGGGCAAGGCAAGCCAGTATTGTGTTTTGCCGGTCACACGGATGTCGTTCCTCCTGGCGACCCCAGTGATTGGTCGTTCCCTCCTTTTCAACCCACCGAGCATGAAGGCTATCTTTATGGTCGAGGGGCTGCCGATATGAAAGGGAGCCTCGCAGCGATGATCGTTGCGGTTGAACGCTATCTCAAACAGGTCGACGAACCTCCTTTCGATATCGCTTTTTTGATCACCAGCGACGAAGAAGGTCCGTTTATCAATGGAACCAAACGCGTGATGGAGACCTTGGAGTCTCGTAACGAAAAAATCACTTGGTGTATCGTGGGAGAGCCCTCTAGCACAGAACAGCTCGGCGACGTCGTCAAAAATGGTCGTCGTGGAAGCCTTTCTGGCTCGCTTAGTGTGATTGGAGTACAAGGGCATGTCGCCTACCCTCATCTCGCCGAGAACCCCGTTCATAGTGCAGCTAATGCGCTTGCTGAACTGACCCAAACACGCTGGGATGACGGTAATGAATTTTTTCCACCGACCACCTTTCAAGTGTCTAATATTCATGCAGGTACGGGGGCTGGCAATGTGATCCCAGGGCGCTTAGATATCGAATTTAACTTTCGGTTTTCGACAGAGTCAACATCAACTCAGTTGCAACAGCGCGTAGAGGCTATCTTAGACGCCCACAACCTTAATTATCAGCTTAACTGGAAACTCAACGGTCCCGCCTTTTTAACTGCACAGGGTCTTCTCATCAATAAAGTTCAGTGCGCAATCGAGCGAGTTTGCGGCTATCCAACAAAGCTCTCGACCGCTGGAGGAACATCGGATGGACGTTTTATTGCGCCAACAGGCGCTGAGTTAATCGAACTTGGACCGGTAAATGCCACTATTCACAAAGTCGACGAATGTGTGAAGATAACTGATCTTGATACGCTCACAGACGTTTACCAAGCCATACTGGAAGAAATGAGTGTTTAACGATGATAACTTCAGCGCAGCGTTTGGGTAAGGCCCAGGATCATTTACTGACATTAATCGACGGCCACATGCTTCACCCTCTGGCAGCACGAGCTTTTGAGGAAATGAAAGAGGCGGCGTCGCGTGATGGTATTACCCTTGCTATTGCGTCGGGTTTTCGTAGTTTTGACAGGCAGTTGTTGATTTGGAACCGAAAATGGTCTGGTGAACGTTCGGTCAATGACGAACAAGGGCATCCGCTTGATACGACCCAGCTGAGCGATGAAGAAAAGCTACACGCGATTCTTCACTGGTCAGCGTTGCCAGGCGCCAGCCGCCATCATTGGGGGACCGATATTGACGTATGGGACCCCTCTCGTTTTAACTCTAACCAAACGCTTCAACTGGTGCCCGAGGAGTACGAACACATCAATGCGCCCTGTTATCCATTGTTGTGCTGGCTGCAACAGCATGCTCACGAATTCGGCTTTTTCTTTCCTTATCGCGTCTACCAAGGCGGGGTGTCTCACGAACCTTGGCATTTGAGCTATCAGCCAGTCGCCGATCATATTCAACAATCGTTGACGCTCGACGAGCTCAAAAACGCGCTAAGCAACACTGATATCGCGGGTAAAGAGACCGTACTAGCGCACTTACATGTCATTAAAGAACGTTACTTTGACAATATCTGTCGTGGTAACACAGGAGAAGAGTAATGCAAGAGCATTGGGTTTGGTTAATTATTTTGTTGGTATTGGGCGTCGTTGTGAGTAATTTGATGGTACTTAAATACAGTAGCAAGTTAAAATGGCCTACTAAAAATAAGCCGCCCAAAGAAAGCTCTGAGGACGACTCATCTAAACAATAAAAAGTAGGTCGGCAGTCTAGACTAGGAGAATTGCACGCCTAAACGCTGACCGACCTCCTTATA